>CAZFLU010000201.1:0-496 GCA_964519195.1 uncultured Planctomycetia bacterium
CTCTTATTACCCTGCCGCTTTCGGAGCGCAGGTGCTCCACAGCTTCATCCACGGAATCTGCGATGAAGATCCGCTGAGCTATTCTTTGTCCCCACCCGAGCTCGTCCCATTTATCATAAAAGGCCTTGACGATGGGCTCCCAGTAATCCTTACCTACCAGAACGACCGGCAGTTGCCTGAACCATACTTCAAAAAGTTCATCCAGTGTGCCGAACCCGCCGGGAAAGGCCACGATACCGAGGCAATTATTATAAAGTCCCATTTTTCGCGTCACAAAATGGTTTACTTCGTAATTATCCTCGACGAAGTACGATGTCCTTTGTTCGAACGGGAGCTTTATGCGTATGCCCTGGGTCTTTATATTACCGTTAGCGTAATTCGACCTTTTTCTTTCATCGATATAACCTTCCAGCGGGGCCTCCATCATGGAGGGTCCTGCGCCCGTGCGTATTGCAAGGCCTTCCCGATAAATGCGGCTTCCGAGCTCCTTTGCCTT
>CAZFLU010000201.1:506-2226 GCA_964519195.1 uncultured Planctomycetia bacterium
CATCGGCGGGTATGCGCGCGCTTCCGAAAACGGTCACGGCCGGTGTCCATCTTCTGTGTACTTTTTGAATTAGAGCTCTTTCAGCCTTAAGCTCCCTCAGTATTTTCTGCGCCGGCAGAGGAAGCATGGAAGTAAACTGCCGTAAATGTTTTCTTTGTCTTATAAGGCCAGACAGCATGGGCAGGGCATTTTTTAACGCGCTTACCTTTGCCGCTTTTTTGGATTCGAACCACGAGATAGGGATTTCTTCTATGTTGTAGCCGGCAAGCCTCACTAAAAGCAGGAGTTCCGTATCAAAGGAAAGGCCCTTATCCGAAACATGGCCTATGATCTTTGCGACAGTTTCCTTTTTAAACAGCTTGAATCCGCGTTGTGTGTCTCTCAGGTCTTTTAAATGCGGGATTAAAAGACGGACGAACAGGATGTATATTTTGCTTGAAAGTGCGCCGAAGAACGATACTCCTTTGACTTCGGCGCCTTCTGTCCAGCGCGAACCTATGGCAGCGCCGGTTTTACGCTTTATAAGGGATTCAAGGAGAAGCCCCGCCTGTCTAAGGTCTGTAGAGATATCAAGGTCCGTATAGCCGATGTATTCGGATCCTCCTGAAAAGGCTTCCTTAATACCAAGGATAACCGCTCCGCCTTTTACGCTGCCGGATCTGTTCTTTTCTTCCGGTGTTATTATCTTGACCTTAACGGCGGCGGGATCAAGATTATGGCCTTTTTCTCTATACACATTCTGTATGTCCGCCCATATATTTTCAACGCACCGGGCCGAAGCTCTGCCGGGCGTCCCGTCATCCACGGCTATTATCTGCCATTCAAAGAATGGGTTTATGTCATGAAGCGCGGCCAACTGTTCTATCTTTTTTCTCAAGGCGTCTTCGCCATGAGGGTTTTGGGGGCTTTTTGCGTTCAGCCTGATCCCTTCATCATACATGGGAATAACGAAAGCAACTTTGACCGGTTTTTCTAGACTTCGGATGAAATCCATGGATCTTTCGATCTTTATTCGCTCTTCGGGGCTCCGTGCCGATATAGGTACGGAGTCACGTCTGTCTCTTGGCGCTTCTTCCCGGGGTATGGGCCGCGGCAAGGGTTTAGCCGCGCCGATAATCTGTCTGTATAAATTTGGACTTATTATCTCTATAGCAGAAAGTTCGTATGAAGTTGCTAAGGTTGGCGGAGATGAAGCCGGGTCAAAATACCGCACGATGACATTTTCTTCCGGAAGACGTATCCTGATCTCATGTTCCAGGGCTTCGAACGTACAGCCCTTAAGAAGCTCTTCGCTCGAATTCCGCCATAATAAAATATCATCGAGATAGACCGGTTTTGTATAATTTTTCGCTGCCCTATGTTCTATGGTTTCGCAGACAAGGGACGCCTGGAAAGCGGCGCGTTTTGCAGCATCGGTTAAGAGAAGCTTTGGGGAAAGTGTAGCTTGTGAAGGTGACAAACCGCCTTTGGCAATAGCGATATCATTAAAAATAAATAGGCACACCACTACCGCGGCAACTATGCGAAGGAGTATTTTTTGTTTAAATAATGTTATCATGATATATATTTATGTAATTAGTATAAATAATATCATAATTAGCCTAATGAATTGTCATAGGAATGTAAAATTTTCTTCTTATTAAAGCTAAAAAAAAGAGGTCCCGTGGAGTCCCGAGTGGGGCGTTTTTTTGCCGAACGGCCACGGTGTCGTCCGCCGCAG
>CAZFLU010000202.1:0-2223 GCA_964519195.1 uncultured Planctomycetia bacterium
TTCTATAAGCTCAGACACGTCATCCTTAAGAGTCTCCATTGTTTGCGCGGCCCTACGGTACGCGCGCACCCTGAACCTGTTTTCGCCTTTTATTTCCAGGATGTCGGCTATGTTATTAAAAATCTCCGAAAGCTCAATATTTTTCATTACTATCCCAATATGATCAGTCTTAATGATACATACATTAAAAGCACTCCGAACAGTTTCTTTAGGACATTTCCCGGAACATACGCCGCGACCTGAGCTCCGAGGTATGCGCCGAATAAAAGGCCCGCGCTTATTAAGATAGCCAGCTGAATATTAACATTGCCGGCCTTATAATAGCGTAATGCCGCAAGAAGCGTTATAGGAGGAAGCATGGCGGCGAGCGCGGTGCCTTGCGCCTGATGCTGGCTAAGGCCGAAGATCAAAGTAAGGACCGGTACGACTATAACGCCTCCGCCTATCCCAAAAAAACCGCTTAAAATACCCGCGAATAATCCTGTCGCGATGAAAGGCAAGTAATTCATTAAACACCTCCGAACTTATTATAGCTCCGGTTTTTTTTCGAATCAATAGGTTTATTCGGAAAACAGAACTTACGGTTTGTATTTTTTGAAAGCTACGGTAGCGTTGTGGCCGCCGAATCCGAGCGAATTGGAGAGCGCGATGTTCATGGGCATCTTGCGGGCTTTGTTGGGAACGTAATCAAGGTCGCAATCAGGGTCCGGATTATCAAGATTTATCGTGGGTGGAGCAATATCATTCTTCAAGGCAAGGGCGCACGCTACTGCTTCAACGCCGCCGGCAGCCCCGAGCAGGTGACCGGTTACGGACTTGGTAGAGCTTATAGCTAGCTTCCTCGCGTGCTCGCCAAAAACTTTCTTTATGGCAAGGGTTTCTATTTTATCATTATAATATGTCGAAGTGCCGTGGGCATTTATATAATCGACTTCTTCAGGCTTGATACCCCCGTCCTCCAGGCAAAGCTGCATGCACCTTGTAGCTCCTCTTCCCTCAGGGTCAGGAGCTGTCATGTGATAAGCGTCCCCTGTCATGTTGTATCCCGCTATTTCGCAATATATAGGCGCGCCTCTTTTAATAGCGTGCTCCAGCTCTTCCAGTATAACAATGCCTGCCCCTTCGCCCATTACGAAACCGTCCCTATCCTTGTCAAAGGGCCTGGATGCTTTTTCGGGCGCGTCATTACGCGTTGATAATGCCCTTAGAGCGCAGAAGCCTCCGAATCCCATTATGGTAATTGCCGCTTCGGAACCTCCCGCTATCATTACTGAAGCCTCCCCTTTTTGTATAAGATGAAGGGCGCTTCCTATGGCGTGGTTACCTGTAGCGCAGGCTGTAACAACCGCGAGATTCGGGCCTTTTACTTTATAATAAATGGATATCTGCCCGGCTGCCATATTAGCGATAATGTTAGGAATAAGGAAAGGGGAAATTTTGCTTGGGCCTTTTTCCGGGCCGCGCTCCATATACCGTATGTGTTCGTGCTCAATAGTATGGAGCCCGCCAATGCCCGAACCCACGATCACTCCGACACGGTCCCTGTCAATGCTTTCCATGTCGAGCTTACTATCATAAAAAGCTTCCCGGGTAGCCGCTATCGCGAACTGCACGAACCTGTCCGTTTTTCTTACTTCTTTGGGAGATAGGTATTCAGTGGGATCAAAATCAAGTATCTCAGCGGCTATTTGGGATGAGAATTTTGAGGGGTCAAAGCTTTGGATCTTTTTTATACCGCTCCGCCCCTCAAGAATAGATTGCCAAAATTCCGGAACTCTATTACCGACCGGCGTAATAACGCCTAGGCCGGTTATAACGACCCTCTTTTTTTTCATCTACTTTACTTGGATGCTAACTTTTCCTCAATATACTTTATCGCGTCGCCGACCGTGGTCAGCTTTTCAGCGTCTTCGTCGGGAATCTCAATTCCGTATTCTTCTTCAAGAGCCATTACAAGCTCTACGGTATCAAGAGAATCCGCTCCGAGATCATCTACGAACTTAGCCTGATCTGTAACTTCCTCAGGTTTAACTCCGAGCTGTTCTGCAATAACGCCTTTTACTTTATCCGAAATTCCTGACATTCCGTCCTCCTTTTTAAGTAACCATTCCGCCGTCAACTTGAACAACTTGCCCCGTTATATACGAAGAAGTGTCGCTAACTAAAAAAAGCGCCAGATTTCCAACGTCATCAGCGCTTCCCCACCTGTCCAGAGGGATCTGT
>CAZFLU010000203.1:0-2220 GCA_964519195.1 uncultured Planctomycetia bacterium
TTCATCTTTTATCACTTCCTTTCAGCTTTAAACTTTTAACCTTACTTTTTGTCATCCATAACGATTAAAGTTAAAAACGCTAAGGCTAATTTTTTGAACATCATCCACTCCTTTCTATCGTATCTATATTATACCTGCGCTAATCAACAAAGTAAAGAACTCTAGAGGCCTTGAGGTTTTCCGTAATAGCGAGCATAATATTGATAATTATAATCTCCGCTATTAATGGATACTTTATTTAATATAGCCCCAACTATTTTGGCCCGGGCGTTCTCGAGCATTTTAAATAAATGCGGGAGAGCTCTTTTAGAAGTTTTACCGCTTTGTATAACAATGATCATCCCGTCAACGACACGCGCCAAAATTACAGCATCGGTCACGACAGCCGCGGGCGGCGCGTCAAGAAGGATCATGTCAAACTTACTTTTTACAAGGCCTATAAACTCCTTGAGCTTATGGCTCGCTATAAGTTCCGATGGATTAGGCGGTTGAATGCCTGCCGGTATTAGATAAAGGTTCTCAATACCTGTTTCTTGAACAACCTCATCAAGTTCATCCTGTCCGGAGAGATAAGAGCTTAACCCCTTTTCACATTTCTTTTTAAACACTTCATGAAGGCGCGGCTTGCGCATATCAGCGTCCACAAGAAGGACCTTTTTACCGCTTTGCGCGATCACAATAGCCAGATTGCAAAGTGTTGTTGTTTTTCCTTCCTGGGGCCCGGGGCTGGTAAGGCATAGGCACTTTAGAGGGTTCTCTTCTGTCGCGGAAAAGAGAATGCTTGTTCTTACGCTTCTATACGATTCTGAAACAGGCTCTTTTGGCTTGGAGTGCGCTATCAGATCCTTTTCAATGTCATTCATGCCGCCTTTTGAGTTTATATCAGGGATCGTGCCTAAAAATGGGCACTTAATGGCCCTATCAAGATCTTCCATGTTCTTCACAGTATCATCAATGTATTCAAAGAAGAACGCAAGGGCCATTCCTCCGAAAATACCGACAAACATGGCAAGTAGTATATTGAGCTTCTTCTTGGGCCGTACGGGCGTTACAGGCACGTCGGCCGGGTCTTCTATGTTTACGTTGTTTGCTTTAAGCCCCTCGAGATTAAATTTATAATTTGTTACGCTTACATTGTTATTATTTATAAAATCATCTTCAAAATTAAGGCTTCCGGCTGCCTCTATTTGTTCAACCATGTCCTGCATCTCTTCTCTTAAACGCATCATTTGCGGATGTTTCTCTTTATATATTTTGCTGTATTCGCTTAACTTGGTCTCAAGCTTCAGGAACTCATTCTTTAAAAGATTTAATAATTCATCGCGGCTTATATAATAGAGATTTCTTTTTACATAGACCTGCGCGATGTGGTTGGCTATTTTTGAGGCCAGCTCCGGATTTGTATCTTCCACGTGAAGCCTCAAAAGCCGGGTATCCCTTACAGGCTCAACTGAAATGTTCCTTGAAAATGTCTTGATCGGTTCTTTCGCGCCCTGGTATTCACGAAGCTTTCCGAGCTCAAGCTCGCTAAAAACCTTCTTTAATATACTGCGCGATACTATTATTTCTTTTTGGCTTTGATAATATTCTTTATATGAATAATAGTTTTGAGATTCCAGCGCCACTGCCCCTGAAGTGGTAAGAACATTGGGGCTTTCCGTATCTATGAGAAGGGTTACCGTTGCCCGGTAAACCGGTTTCATCGCGAAGCTTCCGACCGTAACTATAAAAACTATCGTAACAAAAAAAAGAAGTATAATGCTACGCCTTCTGCGCATAACATTTATATAATCTTTAATGTGGAATTCTTGCTCTAGGTTCAGTATATCCATTAGAAAAAGCTCTCCGGAACTACGATAACATCGCCCGGCTTAAGGATGATATCTTTTTCCTTTCGCCCTTTTGCGGTAATATCTTTTACCCGCACGTTTATAATTTTACGTTCGCCATTTTCTGTGCGTATAATTCTAGTTTTATTGCTTTCCGCGTCTTTCGTAAAGCCTTCAGCCATGGCTATAGCCTCAAGAAGCGTGAGATCCCTTTCGTAAGGCATGTCGTATTTCCCCGGCACCTTTACCTCTCCCAGAACCGAAACCTGCCTTGGATGATATTCTTCTATAAAAACTACGACCTGCGCGCTTACAATATAATCTTTTTCAAGAAGCCTTTTAATTTCCAGGCCAAGCTCCTGAACAGTAAGGCCTTCGGCCTTTAAGCTGC
>CAZFLU010000204.1:0-2220 GCA_964519195.1 uncultured Planctomycetia bacterium
TCCATAGATGAAGCCGTCCTTTATATAAGCCTGAAAGGCGCCTCGCGCAGGGAGAAGATCGGGAAAATAGAAGGCGAAAAAGTTATTTTAAAGAACGGGCACATTTTTAAAGGAAAGTTGCTCTCGAATTTTTTAAAAGATTCAAAAGAATGCCTTTTCGCTGCGGCCACAGCAGGCAAGGCGATCATGAAAAAAATACACGCGCTCGAAAAAGAAGATCTTACCAGGGGCGTTATCTTTGACGCTACGGCCAGCGAGGTAACCGATGAGGCGCTTAGCTGGATACGCGAATATGTAAATAGAGAGCTTGTGCGGGAAAAAAAAGACATTCCGCCAAAACGCATATCTTGCGGATACGGTGATTTTTTATTAGAGTATCAAAAACCTATATATAAAATGTTAAATTTAAATAAATTAGGCGTTAAACTTACAAAGACAATGATCTTTGATCCTGAAAAAACAGTTACAGCGGTCATGCGAATAAACGAAAAATGAAAGATATAAGTAACATCTTAAAGAAAAAAATAATCATACTTGACGGAGCCCTCGGCACGGAGCTTCAAAAGCGCGGCATGCCGGAAGGCGTCTCGCCTGAAACATGGGCGATAAATAACAAGAACGTTCTTGAATCCGTTCATTCAAGCTATATAGCATCCGGCGCAGACATAATCTATACCGCTACTTTCGGGGCCAACAGGTTAAAACTTTCAGAATATCAGGAAAAGAATGTAAGGCTTATAAATAAGCGCTTGGCGGAGATAGCGCGTAAAACCGCCGACGGAAAAGCGCTTGTCGCCGGAGACATGGGCCCGACGGGCAAATTTGTAAAACCATTCGGAAAGTTGAAGTTTGAAGAGGCTGTTAATATATTCAAAGAGCAGGCATCCGGGCTCATTCAGGGCGGCGTTGACCTTTTCGCGATAGAGACCATGATGGATCTTCAGGAAGCGCGCGCGGCCCTGATAGCCATTAAAGAAGTATCCGACAAGTTTTGTATTGTTACGATGACCTATGAAGGATCCGGGCGCACACTGAACGGCAATGACCCTGTGAGTTCCCTTCTTACGCTCCAGTCTCTCGGAGCGGATGCTGTGGGATGCAATTGTTCGACAGGCCCGGAGAGTATGATAAAAATAATACAAAAAATGGCTCCATGCGCCAAGGTTCCGCTTGTCGCAAAGTCTAACGCAGGAATGCCTAAACTAAAAGGCACAGAAACTATTTTCGACATAAACGCTTATAGATTCGCGTCATTCGGACCTAAGCTTGTAAAAGCCGGAGCGTCTATAGTGGGCGGATGCTGCGGAACTACTCCGGAGCACATCAGGTCTTTATCGCAAAAAGTAAAAAATATTTATCCTCCAAAAAGAAAAGTAAAAGATATATCGGCTATATGCTCTTCCCGAAAAGCCGTTTTTTTTAAAGAAGACGCTTTTACCACGATAGGCGAAAAAATAAATCCAACGGGTAAAAAGAGTTTTCAGAAAGAACTTCTTAGGGGAGGCCTGGACCTTGTAACGAAATTCGCGAAAGAGCAGGAAAAATGCGGGGCTGACGCCCTGGATGTAAATGTAGGCGTTCCGGGAGCCGACGAGAAAAAGCTCATGCTCCGGGCCATTTCGGACCTTTCTATCAGAATGGACCTACCGCTTGTCATAGATTCTTCAAGCCCTGAAGTAGTGGAGGGCTCTCTTCGCTTTTATCCCGGCAGGGCCCTTATAAATTCTATTTCGGGCGAACCTAAAAAGGTTAAAAAACTTTTAGAACTTGCGAAAAAATACGGGGCAATGTTCATAGCCCTTCCTGTTACGGGAAAGAAAGTTCCCGGGAGGCTAAAGGATAGACTAACCGTAATAAACGCGCTTATAAGATCAGCGCTTAAGATGGGATTGCGAAAGGAAGACGCGCTGATCGACGCCCTCGTTATGCCTGTCTCAAACGACCAGGACGCGGCTCTTACAACTTTAGATACCATAAAATGGTGCAGCCGGCATTTTAAATGCAAGACCATAATAGGGCTTTCAAACGTATCTTTCGGCATGCCGGAAAGACGCCTTATAAACGCGACTTTCTTAAGCCTCGCCAAAAAGAACGGCCTTACAGCCGCGATAATGGACCCGACATGCGAAAAAATAAAAAAAGACAGATTAGCAGAAGCGCTTCTACTTAAAAAAGACAAGCGCGGGGCAAAATTCATATCTCATTATTCGGGCGAGAGGA
>CAZFLU010000205.1:0-2219 GCA_964519195.1 uncultured Planctomycetia bacterium
GATATGGCCCTTATCGCTTCTTCTATTTGTCCGGCATCGTCTCCGTTAACCTGTCCACGTAAATGTTCAAGCTTTACGGCAAGGAGTGGGGCTTCCTGCATAAATATACGCTTTGTTTCGGCAAATTGCCTTGGTCGAGATACTGCTCTGCCTGCGAAATTAGCGCTGATCTTATCCCTTAAACCTGTCAGATGCGCCTGTACATTCCTATATATAGAATTAAATTGGGCCCTGTTGTCCGTTAGATATTCTATTATTTCCTTTGCGTTTCTATCCAGAAAAAATCCTTCGCCGGCTTTCCGGAGCGCGGTTTTCGCGTCGTCATAAAGATTATCCACAGGAGTGCCTATAGAATTTATAATGAACGCGTGCATGAAAAGCGCCGCAAGCTCCCGGCGATTTTCCTTTCTTTCGTTTAAAATACGGTTTACCAGTATCTCGGCGCGCGGACTTAGTCTGAAATTCATGATATTCTTCAGAAGATCGCTGTCGGTAAGGAGGGGGGCTCCCAGGCCTGAGTTATCCGTTTCGATCAAAAGTTCTTCAAAAGGGGTCTTCTGTCCTGTTAACACTGATAAATACGGGCTTTGGACATCTTTTGTAATGGTAGGGCTTATGACAACATATGAAACGTCTTTTTTCCTTAAGATGTTTTCCAGGCCTTTAGTATGAAAACCGCCTGTTATGAGAACGGCCACATCTGTCTTTTTCCCGCGCATGCCTTTAAAAGTATTTTTTATAATGATATCATCTCTTTTTGTGGCTATAGTGTAAAATTCGACCAGTTTAGGGAACACGTATTCAAGTTCGTTAGGAGCGTGGCTGGCTTCATACGCAAGGCCAAAAGCGGCTGATTTCTGGTCTATGAAATTTATAAAGTTTTCAGGGTTGAATTCTTCTTTGTTAGCGAGATAATATTCATATTCTTTATTGGTAAGCTCGATATCCATGAACCCGAGAACTATGTTCACGTTTTTCCAGAGCCTGTCCAGGGTTCTCTGGTCTTCATTCATGAACATTTTTTCTTTTGTAGCCGTTATAAGCGAGTCTATTTCATCAAAAAGTTTTTCATTGTCTATGCGTGAATATATCCTGGAATACACCATGTATCTGGCGAGGTTATTGTATTCTTTCGCTATTGAAATATTGTTGCTTTTGGCGAGTCCCGCGAGATAGGAATAGAACTCATTGTTCTCTATTTTGCCCAGCTTGAAAGATAAGCTTTTATTTACCAGTTCCGATAGCTCGTTTTTGGGAAGGGCTTTGCTTAACCTGTCTATAAGGCGTCCTCTTTCCTCGTTCACAATATCAAAATCAATATCTTTTTCGTAGCGCAGGGTCTCAAGAAGGGTTTTTATATTTTCGTATTCTTTTATATCTATGCCTTTTCTCTCCGAAATATCGCGGAGGTAGGTTGTGTAGTCAGCGAATTCAATATCTTTTGTTTTATGCCGGGTTATTTTCCTGTCCAGGTCAATAAGCTCTTTTGTGTAAATATAAGGCTTTAGCCTGTTAATAGCGCTTTTTATTTCAATATAATATTTCTGGAATTCCTCTTTGTACGGATAGCTTTCAAGGAACGCGTTCAGGTTCTTAACGTAGTGGTCCTTATCTTCGGCGCCGTATATGGTAAAAGGATAACTGCCTGTTATCGATAAAAATTCAGCGCCGGTTATCTCGCCTTTTTTCATGAAATAATCAGCTACTTCTTTTCGTATCTCGGTATCGGGAAAAGCCCTGAACCAGCTTGTATCAACCACGCCGTCCGCGCCTTCAACCGCGACAAGCTCTACATTATGTTTTTTAATTAATTCTTCCAGTATTTTTGATATGTTGGTCTGGGCTTCGTAATTGCAATGGGCGTCCTGTATGTGAATTATAAGTTTGCCGTCCGAGCCTTTATGCTTTTCCTTTATCACGCCTATATCTTTTGATATGCCAATATCGTCTATCGAAAGCTTTTGCGCCAGGGCTTCGTTTTCCCCGGACACACCCGTCCTGTCTGTTAAAGCAAAGGATATGTTGTAGGTAAGGAAAGTGCTTATAAGCAGTATGGATATTATTTTGATTATTTTAAGATCTTTAAAACCTCCGAGGGTTTTCGAGCTCATTTTTTATGCCTCCTGTTAATGTTAATAATAGTTTTAAGTTATAAGTTTTCGGATATGTTTCATTCGTATAATATTCCGAATCTATATTAAGTATAACATAATCAGGCC
>CAZFLU010000206.1:0-2210 GCA_964519195.1 uncultured Planctomycetia bacterium
GCGCTTGAAAATTACGGACTTCTTTGAGGAGAGCTAAGGGTACGAAGAGTTGTGATCGGCGCCCTGGGCAAAATGGGCACGAGAATAAGAAGCCTAGCTTTGAAAGACCCCGGCCTTAAACTTATAGGAGGCGTTGATATAAAAGAAGACGCCAAGAATAATGTTTTCACAAGCCTCGGAAGCGTAAAGGCTGATTATGACTGCATCATAGATTTTACGTCTCCGAAGGCAACCATGACGAACTTAAAAGAGGCTGAAAGGCTTGGGAAGGGTATTATTATAGGAACAACAGGCCTTTCCGGTCCGGATGAGGCGGCTATAAAGAAAGCGGCAGAAAAAATACCCGTGGTGTTATCTCCGAACATGTCCGTAGGCGTAAACATTCTCTTCAACCTGATAGAGAAATGCGTGAAGATTTTCGGAGCTGGCTACAATGTAAGCATAAAGGAATCACATCACCGGCACAAGAAAGACAGCCCCAGCGGAACGGCAAAGATGATGGCGAAGATAGCGGAAAATTACGGCGCTTCAGGCAAGATCGCTATCGAAGCCACGCGCGAAGGCGAGATCATCGGGGAGCATGAAATAGTTTTTGAAAGCGAAGTGGATACGCTTAAAATATCCCATAGCGCTAAAACAAGGGACATTTTCGTTCTAGGCGCGCTTAAAGCGGCGCTATTTCTAAAGGGCAAGAAAAAAGGGTTTTTTACCATGAAAGACGTTCTGGGATTGGAGGCTAGTTAAAAAATGGGGATCAGTATTAAATTATCAGAAAGACTGAATTCACTTCCGCCGTATCTTTTTGTTGAGATAGACAGGGCGAAAAAAGCGGCCATGCAGGCGGGAAGGGATATAATAGACCTTGGAGTAGGCGACCCCGACCAGCCCACGCCCAGATTCATAATAGACGCGTTCCATAAAGCTACGCTCGATGCCGCTAACCATAAGTACGCGCTCGATAAAGGCGTGCCCGAACTTAGAATAGAGATAGCTAATTGGTATAAAGCAAGATTCAACGTTGAGCTCGATCCTGACAATGAAATACTGCCTCTCATAGGCTCAAAAGAAGGCATAGCGCATATCCCGCTCGCGTTCATAAACTCGCAGGACGTAGGCCTTGTGCCTGACCCGTGCTATCCCCCTTATAATTCCAGCATTATTTTTGCCGGAGGAACGCCTTATAAAATGCCGCTATTAGAGGAAAACAGTTTCTTGCCGGACCTATCAGCCATAAAAACTACCGCTGTTCACAAAGCGAAGTTAATGTTCCTGAATTATCCCAACAATCCTACATCAGCCGTATGCACCGGAAATTTTTTCAAAGATGTTGTTAAATTTGCTCAAAAGCATAACATAATAGTCTGCCATGACGCCGCGTATAGCGAATTGACGTTCGATGATTATGTGGCGCCCAGTTTTCTTCGGGCAGAAGGCGCGAGATCAGTAGGAGTGGAGTTCCATTCGTTCTCAAAGATATTTAACATGACAGGATGGAGGCTTGGCTTTGTATGCGGCAATGCCGAAATAATAAAGGCGCTTACAAAAGTAAAATCAAATATAGATTCAGGCGTTTTTAACGCCATACAGGTCGCCGGCATAACCGCTCTTAAAAAAATAGACAAAGTAACAAGTGATATCCAGGCGCTTTACCAGAAGCGGCGCGACGCGCTCGTGGAAGGCCTGGCGGGGATTGGCTGGAACGTACCGGCGCCCGAGGCTACATTCTATGTATGGGCGCGCGTGCCAAAGCGCCACACGTCCGTAAGTTTCGCAAAGACATTTCTTGATAAGGCGGACGTTATAGTTACGCCAGGGAACGGTTTTGGCGAAACAGGAGAGGGCTATATAAGGATGGCCCTTACGGTTAACGAAAAAAGGCTTAAAGAAGCCGTTGACAGGATCAGGAAAGTATTATAGATGAGAGGCCCTAGGAGCACTGTATATATAGGTATAGGGTCCAATTTGGGCAACAGGAAAAGAAATATAGAAAAAGCCCTTGAGCTTGTAAGCCTTTTAAAGAAAGTGGAGCTCAAAGGAACTTCGTCTATTTATGAGACCGAACCGGAGGGCGGGCCAAAACAGGGAAAGTTCCTGAACGGTGTATTCAGGATAAAAACATCACTTGAGCCCGAATGCCTGTTAAAAGAGCTTAAAAACATAGAAAGGGCCCTTGGCCGGAAAAGAAGAGTTAAGAACGGGCCTCGGACCAT
>CAZFLU010000207.1:0-2204 GCA_964519195.1 uncultured Planctomycetia bacterium
CATAATACGGATAGATAGCCCGGACACGGCTAAGTTTGACCAGTCTGACATAAGATTTCTTGACATAATAGCGGACCTATCAAGCGTTTCTCTCAGGAACGCGATGCTTTATAAGCGCGTTCAAAATCTTGCCATACATGACAGCCTTACAGGCCTATACGTACAGAAATATTTCCGGGATAAACTAAAAGAAGAGGTTAAAAGAAGCTTGAGGACACGGGCGCACGTATCTCTTTTAATGTTGGACATAGATCATTTTAAGAAATACAATGACAAGCACGGGCATAGCGCGGGCGATATTGTCCTAAAACATTTAGCGGATCTTTTAGTTTCCGAGGCCGGACAGCATAGCGTGGTTTCACGCTACGGAGGGGAAGAATTCGCGATTTTACTTATTAATACAAAAAAAATAGACGCAATTTCCATAGCTGAAAAATTACGGGCAAAAGTAGCCGGTACCCCGATCGTGCTAAGAAGAGAAAAGACAATTTTGACTTTATCAATAGGCGTTTCTTCCTGTCCGGAAGAGTCAAGGCTGTCGGAAGACATGCTTAGCCTGGCGGATAACAGGCTTTATAAGGCAAAAGAACAAGGCAGAAATCGCGTATGCGCAAAGTAAACTATTTTATCATGACAGGTTTTGGCGTTTTTTTGATCACGGCCTTTTTTTCGTTCACAAGAAGCGCATTCATGAATATCGCGCTGTTATTTTCGGCAGGACTTTCTTTGATGTTAGCTTTTTATCTGATAGACTTTATCCGCTCCGAGGAAAACGCGCTTCAGGAAAGCGGTATAAACGTAAAAGAAAGAGAAAGAGTTGCTCTGGCGCATGAACTGGATGAGTTTGGGGTCGAAAAACAGTATCTTGAGCTGAAAATGAGCGGCCTTTCCAAGCTATACACGCTTACAAAGAACATGTCCTCTGACCTAAGGTTCGAAGAGCTTTTCAGGTCGCTCGGGGATTTTATAAAAGAAAATTTCTCCACGGAAGGCGTTTCTATAATATTCTTTTCCGAAGGCCATAACGGACAGCATGTTTCCGGAGTGCATAACCTAACGAGCGGCCGCGCGGGATCCGACGGCGCGGATGGGCAGATCGAAAAAGTAGCGCAAACCGCAGCCAGATCAAAAAAGCTTTTCTGGTTCGAAAAAGGAAGCGACCTTTTTAACTTCGGGCTTCCCGAAAGGCTTGATAATCTGATCGCGATACCTCTAGTCACGAGAAAAAAAGTTATTGCCGCGATGATAGGCGAAAATGTAGGGCCGGAAGATCGAGAGAAATTTCTTATCATAGCCCCGCAGATCGCGCTGCAGATAGAAAGAATAAGCCTTTTTGAAGAGGTCGAGAAGCTTTCTATAGCCGACGGGCTGACATCCACTTTACTAAGAAGATATTTTATAGAACGATTCGAGGAAGAGATCAAGAGGGCAAAAGAATCAAAGGCGCCCCTTGCCTTTATAATGGCAGATCTCGATGATTTTAAAAAATGCAACGACGCTTTCGGGCATCTTGTGGGCGATGTTGTACTGAAAGAAGTAGCGTCTTTATTAAAAAGTAATGTCCGCGAGATAGACCTGGTTTCCAGGCTGGGCGGGGAGGAATTCGGAGCGCTTCTTCCGGAGTCGGGAAAAGACGGGGCGCTACAGGTCGCGAATAGGATGAGAAAAGCCATTGCCGAATACGCCATAAAAGCTTACGATGAAACAGTGAACATAACGATCAGCATGGGAATAAGCGCGTACCCTGAAGACGGAAAAACAGTGGAAGATATAATGGAAAAAGCGGATAGGGCGCTCTATAAGGCCAAAGCCGAGGGGAAAGACAGGGTTTCTATCGAAAACGGCCAAGAACACTGTTGAGAGAACGCCCATATTATGATATACTGACACGCGATCAAGTAAAAATTTTTATTATTTTATATGCGAAAATTTAAAAAGATCAAAAAAAATATTTCAATAATAGCGCTGCTATTTCTCGTTTTCCAGATAATGCCCGCGCCGGCCTTCTGTGAGGAAAACGATATCTTTAAGAATATCCAGAGCTCCGACCAGCCCGTAATTGTAAAAGGCGATAAGGTAGAGTATTTTCATGAAGAGAAAAAGGTGGTCGGACAAGGAAACGTTTCCATAACATACGGAGATGTCAATCTCGCCTGTGACAGCATAACTGTCTATACGGATACAAAGGAAGCTATATGCGAGGG
>CAZFLU010000208.1:0-2193 GCA_964519195.1 uncultured Planctomycetia bacterium
AAAAATCCACTTCCTGGTAAAAAGTGCTCGTCTGCACCGTAGGGGTTACTACAATATATATGACCGATATCCAGAAAAGATGCCAGGCCCCTGAAAACAAGAGCGATAAGTTGAACGATCTATCCCTGAACATGACGCATCCCTTATAGTTTAATTATCTGTTCTGCGTTGTCGCTATATTTATCTTGTCCACGCCCTCCGCGCGGCACATGTCCCATATTTCGACCACTTTGCCCAATGAAGCTTTTCTGTCAGCTTTTATAAGAATTGGTTTTGATTCCTGGGACGCTATCTTGATCCTTGAGATAAGTTCGTCCTGGTCAATAACCCTTTCGTTTATATATAAAAGGTTGTCGGAGGTTATTATTATGATAAGGTTTTCTTTCTGTATTACCTCGCTCGTAACCGCTTTTGGTAAATTTATCTTGATGCCGGGCTGAAATATGAAACTGGAAGTGAGCATGAAAAAAACCAGAAGCAGGAACACAACGTCAATAAGCGGCGCTATGTCAAGATTCCCTTTTTCTAAAAATACCCTGCGCTTGAACTTCATGCGTTATACCGCCTCTCTCTGGTCGGAAACTACGTTTACGAGTTCCGTCGCGCTTTTTTCCATCTCAAGCACGAAACTGTCAACAACGCTGACAAGATAATTATACGCGACATACGTAGGTATGGCGATCGAAAGACCGGCAACGGTAGTTATGAGAGCTTCCCATATGCCTCCCGCCAGGTCCCCGGGGTTTACAGGCACGAGGCTTAGAGCTTTTTCTTCTATTACCTGGAAAGCCTTAAGCATCCCCACAACCGTTCCGAGAAGCCCTAATAGCGGAGTTATGTGCGCTATCGTGGCCAAAACCCCTATGTTCTTTTCAAGCATCGGAACTTCATGAAGGCCCGCGTCCTCAACGGCTTCTTTGATATCCTGCCTTGTCCTGTCGTATTTCATTATGCCGGCTTTCAGGATGCGCGCTATCGGCCCGCGTGTCGCGTTGCACATATCAATGGCTTCCATTACTTTATTCGCGCGCACTTTATTGGATATGCTTTGCATAAATTTATTAGTATCTATGCGCACGCTTCTTAAGTACAGTATTCTTTCCAGAAAAACCGCGAACGCTATTATTGAACAGAGTATTATAAGGCCCATTATCGGCCCGCCTTTAACGATTAATTCCCACATCCTCATCCTCCTTATTGTTTCAGTTTAAGCCACTCAAGTCTTTCTTTCGCGTATTCAGCTTCCTTTACCTGCCTGTTCGACAGACGCTCATACACTTTTACGGCCTGCTGCCATTTTTGCAAACTTTCAAGAAGTTTGCCGCATCTAAGCTCCGCTCTGGCTGACCAAAAAGTGCTGCCGGGATACATGTAACTTACTTTAAGATATTCTATTACTGCCTGCTCATTATTGCCGGAGCGCTCATAAGCTTCGGCTATATCATATTGGACCTGCGCGTTGAATTCGCTGTCTTCAGGTGTCTGGGACATGCGCAATGACTCTATCGCGCCGGAATAATCTTCCTTATCCAGCAATATATGCCCGATCTTTCTGTAAGAAGTCCTGGCAAAATGCGTATTTTTATACGAATCTATTAAAGACCTGAATTCATCCATGGCCTCGCCTGTCTTGCCGCTATCTGAAAGTATCTCGCCAACCCGGAACATGGCTTCCGGGCTCCAGCTGCTTGAAGGATATTTTTCATAAAGAAGCCTGAATTCATCGGCTGCCTGTTTATGATCGCCCTGCTCGTAAAGTGTCCAGGCAAGCCAGTAATGCGCGTCATCCGCGAATTCCGAATCGCCTTGTTCGTTTATTACCGCTTTAAAATATTTTTGCGCTTCGGATAATTTATTTTCATTATAAAAATATTCTCCAAACCACATTTTAATAGCGGCCGTAAGCTCGGGGCCCGGTTTCATGCGCAGAAGATTTTCAAACTCCTTAAGCGCTTCTTTTTTTCTGTGCATCCTGTAATAGCACCATCCAAGCTGGAAACCGGCGGTTTTGGCCATTTCCGTATTTTTGTTTTCCTTTATTATTCGCCGTAGTATCGATATTGCTTCCTCGTATTTATTTGAGTTATAAAGAGAAACGGCTTTTTGAAAAATAGCGGTTTCCGCAAGAGGGCTTTCGGGGAATTCTTTGATTATGGCGTCAAACTGGTCAACGGCAAGATCAAAATTCCCCTT
>CAZFLU010000209.1:0-2183 GCA_964519195.1 uncultured Planctomycetia bacterium
GGCTTTAAGCATTACAGCCGCGGGCGCGAACCCGCACATGCTTATATCATTTTCGTTTATTGCGCGGAGAAAACCGTCAAAATCAAGCTTCAGAAGCTCTTCAATTGCTAGCATGTCCTTTTTTTTCGCATTTTCCTGGGACTCATAATGTGTCATGTCGCTTGAAGCGACCATTGTTATGTCTTTTTTTTCGCGTTCCAGGCATTCCGCCAGGGCCTCCCCCATATCGCTGATAGCGCCCGCGTCCGAATAGGCGATCGATATAGGCACAATGGTAAAATCGTTATTCAGGAACTGAAGTATCGGAAGCTGCACTTCGATGGAATGCTCATGATCGTGCGATAGGGTGTCTTTTTTAAAAATACCGGAGCTTGATAGAATATTCTCCGCAATGGCCTTATTGATCTTTACTTCGCCAAGAGGCGTTTGCCATGACCTGTCCGTATCTATACCGGCTGGTTTTCCTATGCCGGTGTGGTTTGGGCCTAAGATAATATAAGTTTTTTTTGGCTTTATTAGCGATAGAACATCGCCCGCTACGGCGCCCGAGTACATGTATCCCGCGTGCGGGGAAATAACGCCTAAAGCATTGACCCGGTCTTTTTTTGAAACAAGCGTTTTTATCTCCTTGAAAAGGAGTTCTTTTTCGCCGCTGTAAAATTGTCCTGCCACTACGGGCAGCCTTACGGTTTTCATGCTTAATTATACCACTACTTTTCTTCGCCGACAATGATAACAGTTACGGACTTTTCAGGCGTTATATATTTTTTTGCCACAGCATTGATATCGCCAACGCTTAGCCCCTTTACGTCATCTATATACGAAAGATAATGATCATAGCCCAGGCCATAAAGCTCGTTAAGCGCCATGTCAAAACAAAGCGCGCTCCTATTTTGCAAGGATATAGCGTGCCGTCCCGCGAGAGAGATCTTTGCCAGCGATACTTCTTCTTCGGTAACGTTCCCGTTACTTATTATTTTGAGCTCCCTTGAAACGGTTTCGCCCGCATTTTCCAGGCTATCCTTATCAGTAGCGGCGTACACAGCGATATAGCCTGCATCCAAAGCGGGGGCTGAAAAAGCTCCTAGCGCGTACGAGAATCCGCCTTTATTCCTAAGAGTTTCATACAATCTTCCGTTTTCCCCGGACATAACAGATACTAAAACCTGCGAAGCGATCCTGTCAGGGTCTTTTATGTCAGGACCGTGAAATCCTGCAATGATCAGAGATTGCTTTTTATCAAGCGTTATTTCTTCAAGCGTTCTTTTATCAAGATAGCCTCCGGGCGAGCGTTCTATGACCAATCCTTTATATTTCATGTTGCCGAAACGTTTTTTCAGGTCTTTAAGCATTGCCCCGCGATCAAAATCCCCGACAACAGAGATAACAAGATTTTCCGGAACGCAATATTTTTTATGAAACTCATCGAGTGAGCGCTTTGTCATGCCATGAAGGGTTTCGATCTCCCCGATAGGCCTTAAGGAATAAGGCGAGCCCGCGAACAGCCTCTCTTTTAATTTTCTAACGCCGAGTTCGTAAATATCGCTATCCAGTTCTTTTATGCGCGCGATTATCCTTTCTTTCTCTTTTTCGATCTCATCTACGGGAAAAGACGGATCTTTAATAACATCTTCAAGTATGTTCAGGGCCTCCTTCCCGCTCCCGGACAGAAAATCAAGAGATATGCCGAAAGAATTCGTTCCGCTGAAAGAGGATATGCTTCCGCCCGCTTTCTCGATAGCTGAAGTAATATTTTCTTCCGCGCGCGAAGAAGTGCCTTTCAAAAGCATCGAGCTTGTAAGATTTGATATGCCGCTATTTTCCTTGTTTTCAACGCGCGCGCCTCCCAGAAAGGCGCACACAATAGAAACTTTAGGCAGGCTTCTGTCTTCTTTCAGGATAAGCCGTATACCGTTCGGAAAAGTCTCTTTTTTGGGGAGCAAGGCGGCTTCCGGTTCTACTTTTTTTTTCGAAGATGTCTTTTCTTCAAAACTCTTGGGATAGAGGTAAGAGGTCGTAAGATTTTCTTTTTTTAGATATTTCCGGCAAACATTACGGACCTGGTCCGAAGTCACATTTTTTATGTTCTCAACATAAAACGTAAGAAATCCGGGGTTTCTCGCCAGAAACTCGCCTTGAGCGAGCATTGCGGCTCTGCCGCCGGTGGTCTCTACAGAATTAAT
>CAZFLU010000210.1:0-2183 GCA_964519195.1 uncultured Planctomycetia bacterium
AGCGTTCCCATACCCGACGTTAAGGGGCATATCAGTTATGATGTTGTAGAGGCGGTAAAAGTGTATAGGTTTATACGCAACAACAGAAGACAGCTCAAAAATGCATTGGGTGGTGAAGACATGCAACGGCTCGAAGAGGCTATCGATATGGTCTCCGCATACGGAAAGAGGCTCGACATACGCCCCAAAAAGACCACCGGCGCGATTAAGCTTAGGAGAAAAAAGAGATTACAGCGCTTCTAAGCAAGAAATTGCTGCGACGGGAGAAAGAACCAGTGACCAAGATTATCGGCATAATTTGGCTTGTGGCAGGCATAGCATGGTTTCTCAGGCCTGAGATTCTGCGCAACAGAGTTTCTCACCGTATGAACCGCCGGCTGAAATTTAACGCCCTTTTCCTTCTTTCTGTCTAAAATCCGGCCGGAATGACCGAGAGGCTTGCCCAAACATGGATATATTAGCTTTATCGCTACTGATAATAACAAGTGTTCTAGGCTTCATAGCTATATTTTTTACCAATTTCGGTACGCTCATTATCACGGCGGGAGCGGTTTTGTACGCTGTTTTGACGCGTTTCTCGTCCCTTGCGGCGGGTCATCTGGCAGCGATTCTCGTATTATACGTCCTGGGCGAGTTATTCGAATATATCTGTATCGTTTTCGGGGCAAAGCGGTTCGGCGCGTCAAATAAGGCGGTCATCGGCGCCCTGGCCGGCGCTGTCGGGGGAGCGATCGCAGGAGCGCTCTTTTTCGGGGCGGGAATTATTGTCGGGGCCCTGGCGGGGATCTTCCTGGGGGCCTTTATCGCAGAGTTATTTATCAAACGGGAGATTATAAAAGCGATCAAGGCGGGAGCGGGAGGTATCATCGGAAGGATGGGGGCGGTTGCAGCAAAAGCCTTAATAGCGATCATCATGTTTTTTATCATATACCGGAATGTCTTCTGACCTATTCCCGGAGTTGCTTTTCGGCATCTATTATATCCCGGTTTATGATTCTGATAGCATCCCTGACATTTTCCTTGAGGCGGGGGGAAGCCGGGGTATCGAGAATCTCCCGCAGTATCTGCACAGCCATCCTGAAATATCGTATGATCCCGCCTTCATCCGCATCGGTAAATTTAAGAATGTCTTCGAAAGTTTTGCCCTGCATCCATCTTTCCAGGCAGGGGGACAGATGAAAATGGTAACGCTTACTCAGCGGGAAGATACCCAGTTCTTTCTCGTGGCGGCGAACGCCTTTTAATACCTTCTTGGTGCTTTTTTCTATTTTTTTGATTCGTTTATTATATTTAGGCTTTAGGGATCCCTTGCGGGGTTCATATACGAGGGCGAGACAGAGCATGGCGAGTTCCCGGACCGAAAGATGCTCAAGAAGCCCTCTTTCGTAAAATTCCGAAAGCGATAATTCATAGCCGTAGATTTTTCGGGCAAAGGAACCTTTTTCCGAAAGCCCCGGACCCGAGATATATCCCAGGTCTCTCAGGATATGTACCTTGGAACGCAAAAGCCCGAGAGCTTTTTTTCTGTTCTTTTCGTCCGTCTGATAATAATGAAAAGACCGGGGATAGATGTCATACAGCCTTTCTTCGTATCTTTCGTACAGATTGAGCACGGTGGCGTAGGAGGCGTTAAATTTACTTTGCACGGTTTCGGGTTGCCCGTATATGATGTCGTTTAATTCCTCAAAGGTGATTCTGTGCGGATTTACGCGGGAATATACATAGCCCTCTTTGTCGATACCGCGCCTGCCCGCTCTTCCCGCCATCTGGTAAAAATCGCGCGTTTTTAACGTGTCAAAACCGCGCCCATAGTATTTTCTCAGCTCATCGAAAACGACTGTGCGGGCCGGCATGTTTATGCCCAGCGCGAATGTCTCGGTAGTGAATATTACTTTGATAAGGCGACTGGTAAAAAGCTGTTCCACGACTTCTTTGAGCGTGGGCAGCATGCCGGCGTGATGGTAGGCAATGCCTTTTTCCACCAGGCTCCGGAGCAGTTGCGCGCTTTTATCACCGAGAAGGTCATAACGCCGGCACAAATCGCGATAAAGTGACTTTATCTTTTGAGTTTCCGCCTGGTCAAGAAAATCGAAACGGATCATTTCCTGCGCGAGATATTCGCATCTTCGTCTTCCGAAGGAAAAATATATACAGGGGAGTTTGTCATCTTCTCCCAGGCGTCT
>CAZFLU010000211.1:0-2171 GCA_964519195.1 uncultured Planctomycetia bacterium
TTGGATATTCATTCATACCCGCGCTCACGGCGCTTTCAAGAATAGGGCTCATAGAAAATAAAACAGAACACATCAAAAGATCCATAACGTTAATGCGCAAGTTGCAAAAGGACCTGTTCGGGCCGGAGCTGTCAGTCAAAGATAACATCGCTTTTAAACTGTCGGAAAAGCTCTACGGGAAGATCCCTGTTATTTACACCTCTTCCGGAATGTCCGCGGTAGCCACGCGGTGGAGAGGGCAGTTCGCTGAAAACAGCAAAGTTTTATCATCAACCCATGTTTTTCCGGAGATGAACCACAATGAAATAGTGGGGTGGAGTCATCCGGAGAGGATCTTACGCGATTTTATTATTATTATTTTAAAAGACAAAAGTGACCATCCCAGAGTCAAAGCGCGCATGAATATAACCGAGTCTATATTAAAAAAAGAAAAATTTGAAACGCTCAATATCGAAGGCAAAGGCACTTCCCTGCTTGAGAGAATGTTCTCGCTTGTATACATAGGTGATTTTGTGAGTTTTTATCTCGCGATCCTGAATAGCGCGGACCCTACGCCTGTTGATAGGATCACTTATTTAAAGAAAGAGTTAGCAGAATAATTTTATGATAGCCATTATATTAGCGGCCGGTTACGGAACGAGGCTTTATCCGCTTACTCTCAATAAACCAAAAGCGCTCCTTGAGGTAGGGAAAAGGACCATTTTATCCAGGCTCGCGGATGACATTGAAAAAATAGGCGCGTGCGGCAAAACCTTCATTGTAACTAACGAAAAATTCTACAAAAACTTTAGCGATTGGTCCGGGAAAAATTCTTATTCTTTTGATACAGAAACACTGAATGACGGGACAAAAGAGAACGAAACGCGTCTCGGCGCGATAGGCGATATAGATTTCACGCTTAAAAAGATCAAAAAAAACGAAGATTTACTTATAACCGGAAGCGATAATCTTTTTGAGTTCCATTTAAAAGATTTCTATGATTTTGCCGTGTCAAAAAAACCGGCCAGTTCCATGGTCCTTTTTGACGTGAAAGACAAAAAGCTCGCTAAGAACTATGGTATATGCGCCCTGGACAAAGATTCCAGGATAGTTGACTTTCTTGAGAAGCCGCAGGATCCGCCGAGCACGCTTGCGGCAACGGCCCTTTACTTTGTGCCGAAGGAGAAAGTCGGCATGATACATGATTACATGAAAACAGGTCTTTCCAAAGACGCTCCGGGCAACCTCATGAAATGGCTCGCGGAAAAAGACAGGCTATACGGATATGTGACAACTGAAAAATGGTATGATATAGGGGATAAGGTATCTTTAGATAAAGCGGATAAGGAACTCACGGAAAAAGAAGGAGGAACGAAGTGATAATGCACAGGCATCTTTTGACTTCAGAAAGCGTAACGGAGGGCCATCCTGATAAGGTGTGCGACCAGATATCCGACGCGATACTGGATTCCATACTGGCGCAGGACAGAACAGGCCGCGTCGCGTGCGAGACGCTTGTTACAACGGGCCTTGCCATGGTAGCGGGAGAGGTTACCACCTCATGTTACGTTGATATACCAAAGGTTATTCGCGCTACTATAAAAGATATAGGCTATGATAATCCTGAATACGGATTTGATCATCTTACCTGCGGCGTCGTAACTTCCATACAGGGACAATCGCCTGACATAGCTCTTGGCGTTAATAAAGGAGGGGCCGGGGACCAGGGCATGATGTACGGTTACGCTACCAATGAAACGCGCGAATACATGCCAATGCCTATCTACTATTCGCACAAACTCGCGAAACGCCTCGCTGAAGTAAGAAAAAAAGGAATAGTAAAATATCTTAGGCCTGACGGGAAAAGTCAGGTTACTGTTGAGTATGAGAACGGCAGGCCGAAAACAATAAAAGATATAGTGGTAAGCGCTCACCATGACCATAGGGTCAGCACAAAAAGAATAAAAGCCGACATGAAAAAGCTTGTCATAGACCATATTGTGCCGAAAGAGCTTATGGCAAAAGACATCAAGATATTCGTTAATCCTACGGGAAGGTTTGAAGTAGGCGGGCCCATGGCGGATACGGGCGTTACGGGAAGAAAGATCATAGTTGATACATACGGAGGCGTAGGAAGCCACGGCGGCGGATGTTTTTCCGGTAAAGACCCTTCAAAAGTTGACAGGTCCGCT
>CAZFLU010000212.1:0-2170 GCA_964519195.1 uncultured Planctomycetia bacterium
TTATCATTGTTTTAGTGTGTCTGATCATCTTCTTCTCCTTGCGTTTCATCGTTCTCTTCTTAACATTTTTGTTAGGTATTTTTCGGATATTGACCCGCTTCGGGCAGTTGACCGAACATATTGGCCTGTCCGGGCGTGGATATGGCAGAAGGTATGAAGACAGCGGTCCCGTCGGGATATCTAATGCCGGAACAGTTTTTTGGCACACTTTCCGAATCTCTCAGGGTTATTTTATCAATCACGGTCCTGCCGTCGGAATTCACCAGGAGTATCGGCTCGTCGGACAGCTTGAAATTGGCGTGAAGCTTGCCCGAAGGATCATCCCTGCTTTTACCTGACGCGAAAATTACGATAAAGCTCCTCGGCTCTACCGTAACATCCGGAAACCGCCATTTGGTAAGCTTTTTCTCATTGTCAGAAAGATAGATGCCGGAAAGGCTTGTAGGGCCGTCGGTTGTATTATATATCTCTATCCAATCCTGCATTTCCCCGTCCTCATCCTTTAACTTATGCCAGCCGGATCTAACGACTTCGTTTATTGCGATGTCGGCTACGGGAGCCGCGGGGTCCTTGACAAATACGGCTTGTACGCGCATACCCTCTTTTGGCGTGAAAATATGGGCCTGTTCCCGTATTTCGGAGCCATCTATGATAAAATGAGAAAACCTGTATCCTTTGGAAGCGCCGGCCCGTATCTTCATGGGAATGTTGGCATAAGTACCTCTGCCCTCGAGCAGAGTGCTGAATACGCCCGTATCCATAAGGATGCGGCCTTTTTGTTCGGGTTTGACGGAGAAGGAAATATCGCTGTATCCCTTAAACCCGAAGAAATCCTGCATATGCATTCTTACGTATTTTGGTCTTGCTGAAATAAAGTTTTTCAGGTACTTGACATTCTTTTTCCACTTCTTTTTATCCATCGCCCCGTCCGTCCATTTCGCGAGGTGATATTCGATCCAGGGGTCCATTTTTTTCTCGAGATCATCTATCACGGGAAAGGCATTCTCGGGCCTGAATGGACCGTTCAAAAATTCATCTACCTTTCTTATAAGAGCGGCCCTGTACTCTTCCTTCTTAATGAACTGGGGAAACAGCTTTGTTTCCTCGTTAAAAATAAGCAGTATGTCAAAATCCTCGCGCTTGCACGAATCCAGCCCAAAAATAGAATCAAAATCAAAGCTTAAAAGATGAAAAGGGCCCGGCGCCCGGCCGACCGGCGCGGACCGCCAGAAAGCTACATTGTTGGTGCCGTAGTCTGTGTTGCACGCTATAATGTGAGCCGCCATGGAAGCTATGAAACTTTTCGGGTCAAGCCGGCTCGCGTCTGTAGGGTCCATTGAAATAAAATCATCCACGGCCGTTATGCTTCCGCTTTTTTTCGCGCTTTCGGATACCTCCTCATATTCAACCGCTCCGTCCTCGAAATAGCCTTTATACACGACCTGCGAGTCATGTCTTATGAAAACGCCGCCTTCGCCGAAATTGTGGCGGTCGACCCTCATTCCCATATCGTCGCGCACTACCAGAAGGTCGACGTCCCCTTTTTTCACGGAGGGATTATTTTCGTTCACGCCGGTATTGTCCCTTTTTTCTCCGATATTCATCATGCCATAATTCTCGCCGTTTATGAAAAAAAGCACAGGGCCGTTATCATCCCTTATTTGGATGCCTTCCTGATCGCGAACGAGCTCGCAGAAAAGGGCGTTACGCATGCCCATAGTGGGTTTACTGTCCGGGTCGGAAATATACCTTATTCCGTCCTGGTTATTGTTTCTCAACTGAAAATGGCGGTATCTGTCTATATCTTTCTTTAAAAGTTTGTACCTAAACTTCCCGTTCAGGGGATCGACTTCCTCGCTCGCGCTTATTTTGAGCGGCCTCATCATTATTTCCCTGGAGCTCGCGCCTACAACGCCCATCAGGGCGTCCTGGGAAAATCCTAATTTGCCGTTTTCGTCGAAATAAGAAACATGTATCCTGACGGTGTCTCTAAGCATGTGATCGGAATAATGTATGTCCCTGAAAAGCCCGCGCTTTGGGTCCCAGAGTTTTTCCGGTTCGGTCGCGATAGCCACTACGGGCATTCCTTTATTATCGAAATTTATAAAATAATCCTGGCCCGAGGGCGGCCCCGGAAGATGACCTTTTTTCAGCGAAATTGCGCGTATAA
>CAZFLU010000213.1:0-2169 GCA_964519195.1 uncultured Planctomycetia bacterium
GCGGTTTTATAATGCCCTTCTTAAAAGCGTATTCAATTATCGCAAGCTCATTTTCCCGTATAGTAACGGGGTCATCATTTATGCCAAGGACACACGAATATTCACAAGGAGCCGGGCATATCCTTCCTGTTATTTCCGGAAGATCGTTCGTGGAATCAAGGAGTTCGAAAGCTTTTTCCCAGCGCTTATTGAACAAAAGGTCGTTCCATTCGTATATGTGGTTGCCTACCGGGCATCCCCAGTGACAAAATGGCGTTCCGCAGTCCATGCAGCGAGATGCCTGGTCTATTGACTCATTTTCTTTTCGCGAAGCAGCGACTTCTTTAAAATCCTTCACCCTTTCGCACACGGGCCTGTAAGGGGTCTTCGCTCTTTTTACTTTAAGAAAACCTCTGGGGTCAGCCATCCGATACCTCCAAAAGGTCCAGCTTTCTATCGACCTTTTGACCTTCCAGGACCCGTTTATACTCTATCGGTATAACTTTAACGAATATTTTTATTTCCGTTGAAAACCCGTCTAATATTCTCTTAGCGACCGCGCTTTCAGTGTATTCATGATGGTTGCGCAGAAGCCTTCGGACTGTTTCAGCATCCTCTCCGGAAAGCTTTTCTATATGCGCCATGCTCATGTTGCAAAGCTTCTTAAAATTCCTGTCTTTATCATATACATACGCTATGCCGCCTGACATTCCGGCCGCGAAATTCCTGCCGGTTTTTCCTATTACGACCACCCTGCCTCCTGTCATGTATTCACACCCATGATCGCCCACGCCCTCAACTACGGCATTAAGGCCCGAGTTCCTTATGCAAAATCTTTCTCCCGCAAGCCCTCGTATATAAGCTTCTCCCCGTATCGCTCCATAAAAAGTAGTGTTCCCTATTATTATGTTCTCTTCAGGAATATATGAGGCCCCCTTCCCCGGATATATAATAATCTTACCGCCTGAAATGCCTTTTCCTACATAATCGTTCGCCAGCCCTTCAAGCTCAAACGTCACTCCGTTCGCAAGCCAGGCGCCAAAACTCTGCCCGGCAACGCCTTTGAACTTGCAGTGAAGCGTGTCGTCAGAAAACCCGCTTTCGCCATGCAACCGGCATATTTCACCGCTAAGCATCGCGCCTGTTGTTCTATCAGAATTTGTAATATCAAGATCTATGCGGGTTTTGCTTCGATCTTTAATAGCTTTTTCCGCAAGCTTGATAAGTTTTTTATCTAATACCTTATCAATATTATGGTCTTGTTTCGTGATGCAATGTGTTCCGAACCTGTCTGATACGTTTGGTTTATAGAGTATTTTTGAATAATCTATTTTTTTGGCTTTCCAGGGGGTCCTGTTCTTGTTAAGCTCTAGAAGTTCAGTGCTGCCTATCATATCGTCTATTTTTTTAATTCCAAGTCTTGCCATTATTTCCCGCAATTCCTCTGCCACGAACGTAAGATAATTAACCACGTGATCAGGGTTCCCCGCGAATTTTCCCTTAAGGATCTCATCCTGCGTCGCGACCCCAACAGAACAATTATTAAGATGGCAGTGGCGAAGCATGACGCATCCTAAAACTATAAGGCATGCCGTGCAAAAACCATATTCCTCGGCTCCGAGCATGGCGGCAATGGCAACATCGCGGCCGGTTCTCATTTGCCCGTCTGTCTGAAGCCTTACCCTGCTCCGGAGGTCATTCAGAACAAGTGTCTGATGGGTTTCGGAAAGCCCGAGTTCCCATGGAAGCCCCGCGTGCTTGATCGAGCTTAAAGGGGACGCTCCCGTTCCCCCATCCCCGCCTGATATGAGTATCATATCAGCGTGTCCTTTCGCGACTCCGGCCGCTATGGTCCCTACTCCGGCTTCTGATACAAGTTTAACGCTTATTCTGGCTCTTGGGTTCGTGTTCTTTAGATCAAATATGAGCTGCGCTAGATCCTCGATCGAATAAATATCGTGATGAGGAGGAGGGGAAATAAGCGTAACGCCGGGAGTCGTGCACCTTGTCTTGGCGATTATCGCGCTTACTTTATGGCCCGGCAACTGCCCGCCTTCTCCCGGTTTCGCGCCTTGCGCTATTTTTATTTGAAGTTCGTCGGCATTTACAAGATAATTTGTATTAACTCCAAATCTACCGGAAGCTACTTGCTTTATAGCGCTTCTTTTTGAATCGCCGTTAGGTAAAGAC
>CAZFLU010000214.1:0-2163 GCA_964519195.1 uncultured Planctomycetia bacterium
CCGGAGTACGGTTTTGCCAGGCATAAAGGCTACGGCACGCTCGAGCACCTCATGAAACTTAAGGAATACGGTCCGTCAGTAATTCACCGTCGGAGTTTTAAACCGGTCAGGGAAGCGTTTACCGGTATCACATATATTAAAAAAGATAAATGATTACACAGATTGCGATCTGCGTAATCATCCTAAGATCGGCGTAATCATATAAAAGGAGCGTTCAATGAAGCGGAAGCCCCAAAAAATTAAAAAGATCAAAATATTGAAGATGAAAACAAAAGGTGACACAGGCCTTAAAGAACTTGAAGCCGTCGCGCAGTCTGCCGGGATCCATAAAAAATATATAACCAAATACGGAGATTACGCGGCAAAGGTCTCCCTTAGTTTTCTTGATACGAGAACAAAAAATAAAAAACCAAATTATATCCTTGTAAGCTCCATGACACCTTCTTACCTCGGGGACGGGACAACGGTTACCGCGATAGGCCTTTCGATGGCGCTAAGGTCTTTAAAGAAAAAAGCGATCGCATGCCTTCTTGAACCGTCCCTTTGCGGGATATTTGGAATGAAAGGTTGCGGCACGGGCGGGGGAGCGTCTCAAGTAATACCGAAAGACAGCATAAACCTTAACTTCACCGGGGACGCGCAAGCTGTCCAGTCAGCGCACAATCTCTGCGCGGCATTTTTGGATAATTCTATTTATAATGATAATAAGTTGGATATAGACCTTGATAATATAAGCTGGCCGCGCGTAACCGATGCGTGCGACCGCTTCTTGCGTAATGTTAATATCGGGCTGGGAAGCAAGGCAGACGGTGTTTCAAGAAAAACGAATTTCGAAAGCACATCCGCCAGCGAATTGATGTCTATTATCAGCCTGGCGCGCAATCCGAAAGACCTAAGAGAGCGCGTAGGCAGGATGATCCTGGCGTTTACAACGAAAGGTAAACCTGTTACGTGTGAGGAAATAGGCGCGGCAGGGCCTGTGTCAGCTATCTTAAAAGACACGCTAAAACCGAACCTTGTGCAAACAACCGAGCACACTCCTTGTTTCATGCACGCGGCAGATACGGCAAGCTTTGGCATAGGCTCCAGCTCTATCATCTCGGATCTTATGGCCCACAAGACAGCCGACTACATTATAACCGAGGCGGCTTTCGGGACAGACCTGGGGGCTGAAAAGTTTTTTGATATAAAATGCCGCGCGAGCGGTTTAAAACCCAATGCGGTGGTCCTTGTTTGTTCAATAAGGAGCCTTAAGCTTCAGAGCGGCGATTATGAAACACGTTCAACGCGTTTAACGCGGGAGCTGGCCAGGGAAAACGTTTCCGCGGTAGAAAGAGGCTTGTCCAACCTTGAAAAACATATTGAGAACATAAAGGTCTTCGGCGTTCCGGTCATAGTATGCGTGAACCGGTTCTCTGAAAATAGCGAAAAAGAAATAAACGCGGTAACGCGAAGAGTTAAAGATCTGGGCGCAACGTCCTTTGCGGTCAGCGAGGTTTTCAAAGAAGGCTCCCGGGGCGGGATCGAGCTTGCGAGGCAGGTGATGGACGCCTGTAAGATGAAAAACGAATTTCGTTTTCTTTACCCTTTGGATCTCCCACTCAAGGACAAGATAAGGCGTCTTGCCAGGACCGTGTATGGCGCGAAAGAGGTTATTTTTTCCGAAGACGCGAACAAGAAAATGCTTCTTTTGAAAAAACTTAAATTAGACGAAATGCCTATCTCTGTTGCCAAGACCCCTTTTTCGCTTTCATACAACCCCAAGAGGCGGGGAAGGCCGCATGGTTTTAAGTTCCCGGTAGAGGACATACGCGTCAATGCCGGCGCCGGATTCATAACTATTTTTATTACAGGCTTAAAATCAATGCCAGGGCTTCCCACTGTTCCGCGTGGGATCAAAATAGACCTGAACGAAGACGGTAAAATAACCGGCCTTTAAAAAGGTCCTTAAATACTGATGCGAAAAGCCTTCTTTTTTTTACTTGCCGCGGTTATGCTGATGCCTGCCTGCCTTGCGAAAAACTCGTATAAGCGTGATTTTTTATCAATGGATACTTTCGGCAATATTGAAATACGAGGATACGAGCCGGATTCCGAAAAGAAAGACGCGGCGCTTGAGGCCATAGGGATCGTTAATGAGCTCTCTGAAAAATTCAATTATTT
>CAZFLU010000215.1:0-2162 GCA_964519195.1 uncultured Planctomycetia bacterium
AGCCCTTACCGGAAAAGAAATAAATGCCCTGAAAAGGAGCGTCGGATTAAATGAAACTTGATAAAGTAAGAACGCTTAAAATAATAAAAGCGGCCTTAAAAGAGGATATAGGCCCCGGAGATATCACAACTACCAGCGTAGTTCCAAAATTTGAAAGCGTTAAAGCTTCCATAGTGACGAACGAAGACTGCATCCTTTGCGGCATTGATGTTGCCGAGTGGATATTGAACGAGATAGATTACAGCGTGCGTTTCAAGCCACAGGCAGAGGACGGACACCATGTTTACCAGGGTAAGCAAATAGCTTTTATTGAAGGCCACGCGAGGTCCATGCTAACGGCTGAAAGGACCATGCTTAATTTCATATGTTTTTTGAGCGGGATCGCTACGAAAGTAAACCGCCTCGCGGAAAAAGTTAAAAAATATAATGTCGATATCTATGATACGCGAAAAACAATACCTCTTCTGCGCTATCTTGAAAAATACGCTGTTCTGACAGGGGGAGGAAAAAATCACAGGCACGGGCTCTGGGACCAGGTCCTAATAAAAGAAAATCACCTGAAACTTATCAGCCGCGAGCCGCGGGATAATATAGTAAGCGCGGTACGCAGAAAAGTTACTAAAAATATAAAGATAGAGATCGAAGTGGAAGATCTTGAGGAATTCGAAAAAGCGCTTACGAATGCGCCTGATATTATCCTGCTTGACAACATGAAGCCCGATGACATTAAAAAGGCTGTTAACATGCGTAATAAAAAAGATAAAAGCGCGCCTCTTCTTGAGATATCAGGCGGCATATCAGAAGATAATATTGAGGAATACGCGAAAACAGGAGCTGACAGAATATCAATAGGCGACCTCACGGACTCTGTTAGGTCCATAGACATGAGCCTGGACATAGTATTTTAAAGAATGCAGAATTTTAAATTAGTTAGCCCCTATGATCCGTGCGGCGACCAACCGGAAGCCATAAAAGCCCTTGCTTCCGGCATAAAAGAAAATAAAAGATTTCAGACGCTTCTCGGGGTTACCGGAAGCGGGAAAACATATACCCTGGCCAATGTAATAGAAAAGATAAAAAAACCAACCCTTGTTATCTCGCACAACAAAACCCTAGCGGCACAGCTCTATACGGAATTCAAAGAATTTTTCCCAAAGAACGCGGTTGAGTATTTTGTAAGCTATTACGATTATTACCAGCCTGAAGCCTACGTGCCGCAGACCGACATGTATATCGAAAAGGACGCGTCCATAAATGACGATATTGACAGGCTCCGGCTTTCCGCGACAACTTCGCTTTTATCGCGAAAGGATGTGATAATAGTAGCGAGCGTTTCCTGCATATACGGCCTTGGCTCGCCGGAAGATTACGCGAGAGTTCTTCTTGTAATAGAAAGAGGCGATATTCTTACAAGAGAGGTGCTCTTAAAAAAACTAATCTCAATACGCTATGAACGCAACGATATTGACTTCGCGCGCGGAAAATTCAGGGCAAGAGGGGATGTTGTTGAGATCTTCCCGGCTTACATGGAAAGCGCATATAGGATAGAGCTTGATTTTGATAAAGTAAGGTCCATAAAACATATAAATCCGCTTACGGGTTCGGCTATATCCGAGCAGGATAAGATAGCTATTTATCCCGCGACTCATTTTGTCACAACAAGCGAAAAAATAGAGTCCGCGATAGGCACGATAAAAACAGAACTCGACGAACAACTTGCAAAATTTCAAGCCGAAGGAAAACTTCTCGAAAGAGAACGCCTTGCGACAAGAACAAAATATGATATTGAAATGATGCGGGAGCTCGGATATTGTAACGGTATTGAAAATTATTCGCGCCATCTTTCAGGAAGAGAACCCGGTTCAAAACCCTGGTGCCTTATTGATTATTTTCCGGAAGGCTTTATAACCGTTATTGACGAGTCCCATGTTACGCTTCCGCAGCTGCGCGCCATGTATAACGGGGACAAGGCAAGAAAGGAAACGCTTGTAGAATACGGTTTCAGGCTTCCAAGCGCGCTTGATAACAGGCCTCTTAAATTTGAGGAATTCATGGAAGCTGCGGGAAAGATAATTTTTGTTTCAGCGACCCCTACGGAATATGAGCTCTCGCTTAGCGGACAGCCGATAGAACAGATCATAAGGCCAACAGGGCTTATTGAC
>CAZFLU010000216.1:0-2162 GCA_964519195.1 uncultured Planctomycetia bacterium
GTTAGCCGTAATAGCGCTGACTGCGATAGCCTATACCTCTTTTATAGGTGATGCTTTTGCTACCGAAGTAGCCGCTTCGCCGTGTTCCGCAAAATATGTTTCCCGTCTCGAAAAAAAACAGGAATCCCTGGTTTGTATTATGGAAGACATCGATCAGATGAAGGAAAAATTAGGGGAGAGGATTTCGAGGCAGAGAGTTGAACCTCCCGCTCCTTCCAAGCAGCGCGAAATCACGCCTAACACCAGAAAAGTCGCGCTGGATGCGGTTGTTTTTAAAGGGCCGATTACTCCGGGCAGTGAGCTGGATAAACTTAAGGAAGAAATAAAAAATAAGGCCCTTGAATCGAGGTAAACAGTTTGAACCTTCCCGCCTAATTAGTTCCGCTATTCAAAAGCGCGTTATTTTCCGTTATGCCCAGTTCTGTTACTGTAGAAACTCTTTCAATATTCTCGCGGGCTATTCTTATCTGTTTAATTACCGTACTCTTTTTTGATTCGGACAAGGCCTCATCCAGATATTCTATGTCATATTTACATTGATTATGTATAAATTGAAGCCATTCATTAAGCGGATCTATAACTTCTTTATTTATTTCAACTTCAGAGGATATGATTACTTTGAGCATTTTAAAGTAGGCCTCTATAGTGGTTAATAAGGAGGTGTTTAGCTCATATATTCTTTCTAATGTCCGTATTTCGTTGTCGTCCGCGTTTTTTATGAGGTCAGGCATCTCATTGCCCTGTTCTATAATGGAAGACCTTATAGAATCAAGTTCCTTTATGTGGTCTTCGGCCATAAGAGGCCCATATAAGCCGAACAGGCATAAAAAAACCCATACACAGACTTTTAAAAGCCGTTTATTTAATATAAACATAAATCACTAAGTAAAAGTATACCATAAAATTTTGAGAAAACTAAAATTTTTTGCATAATTCTTGTACCCGTATTGGATTTTTACTTCTATTATTATCGTCTATATTGTATAATATTCACTATGAAACTAAATATAAGGAAGGAATTGGCGAAAACAGGAAAGAAAATAGTTCAAAAGGGACTTGTTGTAGCAAGCGGCGGAAATATAAGCGCGAAATCCAACGGATGCATGTTCATAAAAGCGAAGGGTACAGGCCTTGACGATAGAAAACCTTCATGTTACGTGTGCGTGGATTTAAAAACCGGAAAGAGCCGGAAAGGTATACCCTCAAGTGAAAAATATATGCATATGGCCTGTTATAAGGCAAGGCCGGGTGTTAAAGCTGTTGTGCATATTCATCCGGTATTCGCCACAGCGGTGGCCAATTCCAGGGTACCGTTAAAGGCGGTATCTTATGAGTTACTGGCTTGCCTGGGGTCAGAGATGGTACGGGCTAAATATAAGCCATCGGGCTCAAGAGCGCTTGCCCGCGAGATAGGAAGTAAAATCAAGAAATATAACGCTGTTCTCATGCCTAATCATGGTATATTGGTTGTAGCCGATACCCTTGACACGGCGTTTAAGCGCGCGGAGGCGGTTGAACGGGCTTGCATGACATTAATATTTTCGCGTTTAATGGGGGTTACTAAATTTTTACCCCGAAAAGAAGCCGCGAGAATCATAAAGTTATATAGTTAATTTTAGCGGAGAGTATTCATCATGCCTAAGGAAATAGAAACGAAATTTAAAATAAAATCCCCTTCTGAGATCCGGAAAAAGATTAAAAAAATAAAAGCCCGCTTTCTTTCAAAAAACCTTGAAAAAGATATTTATTATAAAACTAACCGGACATCCGAACTGGTTGACGTTGTGCGTTTGCGTATTTTGAAAAAGCGTGAGGGTGTGTTTACGGTAAAATACAAGGCGGGCATGAAAAAATCCAGAACATATAAGATACGAAACGAATTAAATGTGCGTATATCCGATACCGGAACTTTTCAAAAAACCCTTGAGATTTTGGGGTTTAAGGCAGCGTTCCGAAAAGAAAAGATACGGGAGACATATAAATATAAAGACGCCGAAATACTCATGGATAAACTGCCTTATATCGGGTGGTACATAGAAATAGAGGCACCTGTAAAAGATATAAAAAGAATCGCTGTTTTGCTGGATCTTGATATTAAAAAAGGCACCTCTGATGATTATATTTCCATATTCAGAAAAAACATACCCGGGGGAAATCTTAAA
>CAZFLU010000217.1:0-2146 GCA_964519195.1 uncultured Planctomycetia bacterium
GGCAGGTCATTCGGGATCTATTTGTGGGAGAATATGGTGTGATTACTCTCGGAATCCGTTACGCTGTGGCCCTTATTCTGCCAATAGTTACTTTTTTCTTTATCATCTTTTCCATTATAGAAGATACCGGTTATCTGCCGCGCTTAGCAATGCTTATAGACAGGGTATTTAAAAAGATAGGTTTAAGCGGAAGAGCTGTAATTCCCATGGTCCTTGGGTTCGGCTGTGACACAATGGCCACAATGGTAACGCGTACCCTTCCCACAAAAAGGGAGCGCGTTATTTCAACCATGCTTTTGGCCTTAGCCGTCCCCTGCTCGGCGCAGCTGGGTGTAATTATAGCCCTTTTGGAAGGAAGACCCCGCGCCCTGTTGATATGGGCGGGCGTGATAATGCTTGTCTTTTTATTTATCGGCTATCTTACGGCTCTTGTTCTGCCCGGCCAGAGGCCTACCTTTTATATGGAGGTGCCGCCTTTAAGGTTCCCCAAGATATCGAACGTGTTGGTAAAGACTTACACAAGGGTCAGATGGTATCTTAAAGAGGTCCTCCCCCTGTTCATGGTGGCCAGCGTATTTATTTGGATGGGGCAGATCACAAAGCTATTCGATTTTACCACCGACCTCTTAAAGAAACCGGTAGATCTAATAGGTCTTCCGCCTGAGGGAGCCCGGATATTCCTGTTCGGATTTTTCAGACGCGACTATGGCGCGGCGGGACTTTATGATTTGAACAAAACCGGAATATTGACCGGTGTTCAGCTTGTTGTGGCCTCCGTGGCCTTAACCCTGTTTTTGCCCTGCATAGCGCAGTTTCTTATGAATGTCAAGGAAAGAGGTTTAAAAACGGGCATCGGCATATCCCTATTTATACTGCTTTTTTCTTTTACGGTGGCGTTCATAGTCAACTATATCTTAGTAAAATCAGGAATAAGCTTATGACCCATTCGACTCGGCCTCCGGCCGGCTCAGAGCCATCCTGAAAAGTTAAAAGGGATCGAAAAGAATGAAATGTGCATTATGCGGATATATATTTTATGAAAAGGATGCCAGGGCATCCTGTAGTGGGTGCCTTATGGCCAAAAATTGTGATCTTATAAGATGTCCCAACTGCGGTTATGAAACCGCCCGGGAGCCAAAATGGCTCGACTCACTTAGAAATAGAATGTCAAAGTTTTTGGCTAAATTTTCAGCAGGGATTTCTAAGGGGATAAAAAAAATTTTTAATAGGAGAGATAAAAATGGAACTGACAGAAAGAGCTGAGGAGATACTGGAATCATTATGGATAGATATTGTTGAACGCGAAAAGATGCCAGATATCTTTGTTCTTAAGGATGATACTGCATTCAAAGAACTTCAATCAAGGAAATACATTTCGCTTGATACAAAAGAGCTTCTTACTTCCAAAGGCAAAGATGAAGGGAAACTTTGCGTAAGACGCCACCGGCTGGCAGAGAGACTTTTAACCGACGTTCTGCATGTAAAAAGCGGCCTTGTTCACGAAACGGGATGCAGGCTTGAGCATGCTTTGCATAAAGGAATAGAGGATAATATATGTATCCTTTTAGGGCATCCCAGAGCCTGTCCTCACGGCAGACCGATACCCGAAGGCAGATGCTGTATTAAGAAACAAGATAAAGCGGAAAGCCTGGTTAAGCCGTTGTCGGGGTTAAAGAAGGGAGAGCGGGGGAAGATAGCTTATCTACATACGGGTGATAAAGATATGTTGCGAAAGATAATGGCCATGGGGGCACTGCCGGGCTTATCGGTCGCATTGGTTCAGGGCTTCCCCTCTTACGTTTTTCAAATAGGAGAAAGCCAGTTCGCAGTGGATGAGAGTGTGGCTAAGCAGATCCACGTATGGGTTTCAAAATAGGCAGAGGCCGGGGCGGACGCTCCCGTATTCCTGTCTATTCTCTTAATGACCTTTATTTTTCTTATCCGATGAATATGGGTTTATCTTCACTTACGTCTAAATTAGCAACACATTATCGACGGAAAAGTATGTCGAGATACAAAATCGCATTGTCATTGCGAGGGAACGCAGCGTCGGAAATTGCCCTCTTCGAGGACTTTTCCCATATAAGCCTTCGGCTTACCTCCGGATTGTGTGGGGCCCTCTTCGAGGACTATTCCCATATAAGCC
>CAZFLU010000218.1:0-2141 GCA_964519195.1 uncultured Planctomycetia bacterium
TCCGCACCATAAAGATTCTACTAGAAGCGCATTCGGCTCACGAAGGGGGAGGCGACTTCCCCTTCTGCACCATCCTTCGCCCGGGACCATAGAAATTCATGGCAGAGGCTTCGGATGGAAAGCCAATAAAAATAAGGAGGGAAGATGAAAAGAGCGATATTGATCTTAGCTATCTTTAGTATTACCGCGGGCATTGTATCCTGCGCTGCTCCAAAAGAAGCTGTTAAAGGCACAGGAAAAGGCGCTGAAGAAATAATTGAGGGGACAGGCAAGGGGGTAGTAGGCTTGGGAAAGGGCGCGGTAGGCACTGTTACGGGAACTGTGGGCGCGACAGGCGAGCTTTTAACAGGCCAAGGTGATGACGCGATAAAAGAAGGGAAACAGGCAGTAAGTTCAGGCGGAGAAGGCATAAGCAGCATTATAGTAGAGCCGGCCACGGGCCTTGGAAAAGGGCTTCAGGCAATTGACAAAGGCATAAAAAAAGCGACCGGCAACGAGGATGAGGAAGAAATAAAGTAAAAAGCGGCAACCCTAAAATCAGCTTGATTTGAGCCACTTATTGTGGTATATTCTATATCCCTACCTATATGGCAACTAATAACGATATCATTACCAATAGGAAAGCAAGACGCGATTTTTTTATAATCGAGACTTTTGAAGCCGGCATTGAGCTTAAAGGCAGCGAAATAAAGTCCATAAGGCAAAGGCGCGCTAACCTGCATGATAGTTACGCGCGCATAGATAAGGGCGAGATAGTTCTTTTTAACATGCATGTAAACCCTTATGAATTCGCCAGGCGCGAGGAAGTGGACCCTGTGCGGCCGCGAAAACTTCTTCTTAAGAAAAAAGAGATAAAGTATCTTATCTCGCGCGTTATGGAAAAAGGGCTCACGCTCGTGCCGCTAAGGCTTTATCTTAAAAAGAGCCTGGCAAAAATAGAGCTTGCCCTTGCCCAGGGCAAAAAACACTTTGATAAACGAGACGCCATAAAAACCAAACAGGCCAGCCGCGACATAAGCAGGGCTTTAAGAAGAAGGCGTTAGAAAGTTAGCCAACGATTTTATCCGCTATTTGAAAAATAAATTCTAAGCGGTACACCGGCATACCGGCATACCGGTTAACGAATTTTGGGGGTGACAGGTTTCGACCCGAATTTGCGCTCAAGGAGCAGCATGTAGAGGTTGCTAGGAGGCCTCTTGGCGTCAGCCATCCCGAACGAAAGTGAGGGATAAAACACCTGGCGATAAATAAACGCAAACTACAATCCAGTAGCAGAAGCCGAAGCCATCTTGGCCTCGGATGCGTTACATGTTCCTGCAATTACAGGGACAGCTCCATTAGCTTTAGCCTGGTAAGCTAATCCGGAGTTCATAAATCAGGATAACTTAAGAGCGCGCTTCTCGCTCTTAAGCGAAACTTACGAAGCTGCTTCTTTCCGTATCCAGTTTAACGGAGACGGGAAGAAAAAGATAAATGTTGAACTAAACATGTAGATACTTCTCGGGTAAGACTCGGGGACCGGGGTTCGAATCCCCGCACCTCCACCAATTTAAAAAATCCCTCATTTTAGTGAGGGATTTTTTAATTGCACAAGAGCGGGGATTCGAAGCGAGCGAGCGCCGACCCCATGGGAAGGAAAAGGCCGTAAGTCGCCCCGCTGACCCTATTTCTTGTAAATGTTAGAAGCAAAAAATTAAGTTTTTTTATGTTGTTTTTTTATTACAACATGATATATTAGTATTAAAGAAGGGGGTGGGTGAAATGGAAGATAAAAGTTCATTTGGTAGTTTCTTTAAAGAAAAAAGAATAAAGTTAGACATGACGTTGCGGCAATTTTGTGAACATCACGGCTTAGACGCCGGTAATATAAGCAAGATCGAGAGGGGGTTGTTACCTCCACCAAAATCGCACGAACTGCTAAAAAAATACGTTTCTTTTTTGCGTTTAAAAAAAGGTACAGATGACTGGTATCTTTTTTTTGACCTTGCCGCCGCTGAGTCAGGACGCCTGCCTAAAGAGCTTATGGAAAAAGAAATCTTGTCGAGAATGCCGGTTTTATTCCGGACAATTCGAGGGAAAAAATTGTCAAAGGATAAGATAGACAAGCTCATAAAATTGATCAAAGAATCGTAATCATGGCG
>CAZFLU010000219.1:0-2140 GCA_964519195.1 uncultured Planctomycetia bacterium
AAGATTCAGGATGTATATGCCCTCTTTCTCTCCGAAGATATATTTCTCCATCTTGGGATTCCACTTGCGGGTCTGGTGCCCGAAATGGACCCCTGCCTCAAGCAATTGCTTTATCAAAGCCGTCTCTTTTTTTGTTGTCATGTGAAAGGATCCTCCTTACTAACTTATTATATTGCCTTATTATTATAACTATTAAGTGCTGCGTGTCAACTCTAAAGCTAGTTTTAATCTCTGAACTGCATTTCGTAAAGTTTTTTATAAAGCCCGCCCTTTTGCATGAGCTCGGCATGCGTGCCGCTGTCAGCCATTTTGCCCTGAAAAAGGACAACGATCTTGGTGGCGTGCTTTATCGTGCTTAGCCTGTGGGCTATAACAAGGACTGTCCTGCCTTCCATGAGCCTGTCAATGGCCTCCTGCACGTATCTCTCTGACTCGGTATCAAGCTGCGAAGTGGCTTCGTCAAATATTAAAATGGCCGGATTCTTGAATATGGCCCTTGCTATGGCAAGCCTTTGTTTTTCCCCTCCGGATAGCCTGAAGCCTCTCTCGCCGACGACCGTATCATATCCCTGGGGAAGTTTCATTATAAAATCATGCGCGTTCGCTATTTTGGCGGCTTTGATTATGTCATTTTCGGAATAACCTTTTGTGCCATAAACTATGTTGCCTTTTATCGTGTCATTGAATAGGAGCATCTCCTGCGTAACAACCCCTATCTGGTCCCTTAAAGACTTCAGGGTAACTTTTTTAAGGTCGAGTCCATCCATGCTTATCGCGCCAGCCGTCGGGTCATAGAATCTTGGCACGAGATTCACAAGCGTTGTTTTTCCCGCGCCGCTGGGGCCGACTATCGCCACGATCTCGCCCTTTTTGATCTCAAGGTCGATATTATGTAAAACGGTTTCTTCGCCGTAAGAAAATGAAACACCGTTAAAGATAATACTTTTAGAAACGGCCGGCGCTATGACAGCGTCTTTCGGCTCTTCTATCTTATCTTCGGTGTCAAGGATGTTGAATATCCTTGTAGCTGCCGCAAGGGACTGCTGCAAGGTAGCGTAAACTTTTCCGAGCCTTTTTACAGGGCGTATCATGAGAAGTATTTCAACAAGAAAAACAGCAAACGGCCCCCATGTAAGATTACCCGCGGTGATCTGGGCATACGCGAGATAGATAACTATCACGATGTATATAGAGCTTGTGAATTCGTTCACCGGGCTTATGATATTTATTCTTTTTACGGCTTTCATCGAGAGCTTATAAAAGCCCCTGTTCTGGTCCTTGAATTTATTATACTCATAGTCCTGCATCGAGAACGCCTTTACTATCCTTATGCCGGTTATTATCTCAAAAAGGATAGTGTTTATATCCCCTACTTTTTCCTGGGTAGCGGTTGTTATCTTGCGTAATCTTTTAGATATCAGCATCGCCGGAAGAAGTATGCAGGGGAAAAGTATCAGGCTGGTCAGAATAAAATTAACAGGTATGCGAAAGATCACCACGATCGCTATGACAGCAATAAGATGGCTTCCGATCTCAACAGGCCGTAGTATAAAGTCTAAAAGCCCCGTGCTTATTGAATCCCGTATTATAGAGGCGTCGTATGTTATCCGCGCCATTAATTTAGCGGTGGGGTTCTTGCCGTAGAAGCGCAGTGAAAGAGAAAGGAGTTTTTTGTATATCAAGTCCTTAACATCTCTTACCACGCGCGCGCTTACATCGTTCATGAAATAAACCTGGAAAAAATCAAAAATATTCCGAAGAAGGAAATAAATAAGCGCCCCTGCCAGTATAAAGACCATGAGCCTAAGCTGGGGAAGAGCGTTGATCTTCTCGACCATATCAGAGACCATCATCGGCAGTTTTACGCCTTCAGGTATGGCTATTTTTGAACCGCTTATAATATTGTCAACAATGGGTATGAGCCCTATGGGCGATAAGCTGTTAAGCGCGCTGTAAACAAGCATGCATATAAATGCCAGAGCCAGCACCCAGAGATGCGGCCTTACAAAACCGACAAGCCGTTTATAATCCTTTATGTCCTGTTTCATTTTTTCCCTTAATTAGTTTAAAATATTAACATATATGGCTATATTTGTCGAGTAAAAGATAACAGCAAGAACCGCCTCCGTTCCCGGAACGG
>CAZFLU010000220.1:0-2139 GCA_964519195.1 uncultured Planctomycetia bacterium
CTTTGATATGCCATTTGCGCCTTTAAATAACAATATATCGCCGGGTTTCATGGGTAAATTATAGCGCTAAAGGAAGAGGGCCTCAAGGAGATTTTACAGCAGATAAGCTATTTTCTCCAAAATTAGGATGTGTTTCTATTTTTAGAGTAGAGACATCCCCACTTACCTCTTTTTTTGTTCATCGATGATCTCTTTAGCCCTGTCATACAGTTCCTGCATGCTCAATTCGCTGTTGCCGGGCTCCTGGGATATTTCATACATTAAACGCGCATATTCTCGAAGGTCCGGGTGAGTTTTTTCAAATTCGTAACATTCACGCAGAAAATCCTGATCGTAAAACCAATCCTCATCAGGACCCTTTACCTCTCTGATCCTGGGCTTCCACAGCAGCCATTTTCCGTCTATATTCCGAACATCCCAATACCCTTCAAAATACTTATATACTATTTCGTCACCTACAAGATCTTTGGTTGATAATTTAACCTTTATCCTATCTTCCACCTCTTTGTCCTTCTTGATATAGATGACCGTTGTGTCTAAAAGCGGCCTGTATCCTATCGACCATCTCTTAAAACTTCCGCCTCGTAGGAAATTGTCGGATAAAAGAGTGTACGCCTTTTCCAGTTGCCTCACCTTAAGATAATTGTAAAAAGCCCTGACAGCTTCAAGAGGAGACTGGTCTGGTAGAAAAACCATTGGCTTTACATCTTTAAGCGGGTTTTCCGACATTTCCATGGCTTTATATCTTTCTATTATGGAATCAGAAGAAACAGCTATCCCCATTCCTCCCAAAAGAAGTCCGGAAGTATTTATGCCTACAACTTCCCCATAGGTGTTTATCATAGGTCCTCCGCTCATTCCGGATACCATGGTCATGTCGGTTTGAATATATAATATACCGGCTTCTTTGTCTTTTACTATACGCGAAAAGACGCCTTTGATAATAGATGATTCTCCGGGTAGGTCGCCTCCCAGAGGATACCCTATGGCGATAAGCGTATCCGCCGGTTGTAATTTACCGTTTTGGGCCAGCTTGAGTACTGGAATATCTTTTTTGATCTTGATAATAGCAAGATCCGCATCTTTATCAGCCATTATGACTTCGCCCGTTTCAAAGGTGTTGTCGGTCATTATGACTTTTGGTGACGATTCACCGTCAATTACATGAAAATTTGTGAGAATAATACCGCCGGGTAAAAGAGCAAAGCCGGATCCTTCGCCTTCGCCGCCGACTATACGCACTGTTGATTTCCGGGTATTTTCAACAGCGTCTTTTTCGCTGCGGGTTATCCGGTCAATGCCGTCTAGTCTGTTCTCTATGTTTTCGATACTGCTGGATAAGTGAGAGATTTCGCGGTTTAGATAAATAAGCGCGGTTATTACAGAAGCGATCAGGACCAACCTAAATATGTTTTTCATGGCACCTTATAAAAACAAAAAACCCTCACACTTTTAGAGTGCGAAGGTTTTACTTTCCGCCTGAGGCGGACCAGCTGTTGCTGGTTTTAAAGTCCGGGTTCCCCCTTCAAACTCGGGACCTTGTTAAACTGTGGATATTAGTATAGCATGGAAATAGCGAAAAAACAAGGCACTGTTGTCTCAGCATGTTATCTTCGGCTATAAAATAAGGGACGATTCTATTTTTGCAAAAATAAAATTAGAACCGTCCCTTATTTCTTTTGAGGTCACGCCTCTTTCCGGCTTCAAGTAATTGCTTGAAGCCGGTTTGTTTTGGGGGTATAATTTAAAAATGAAAGCCTTAAAGCTTCTGCTGGCATTCTTACCATGGATATAGAAAACCGCCTCCGATCCGGGAAAGGAGGAGGTCATAGTTCCACCTTTATTTTACTCTGTAAAGCGCGTAGGCTTGACCACTATATTACTAAGAGGTATAATTCTAAAAAAGGGAATACGCTTCTATGCCAAGCCTTAAAAAAATAATTCTTATGTCGATACAAGCGATATTACCGGTCGCTTTAGTAATTATATTTGCGCAATTTACGTTGGCCAAAGTGCCGCAGGAGACCTTTTTACAGTTTTTGGCCGGAATATTCATGGCGATCGCAGGGTTAATACTTTTTTTTCTGGGATTACATCTGGGGCTCTTGCCTTTAGGAGAATATTTTGGATCCATGCTTT
>CAZFLU010000221.1:0-2138 GCA_964519195.1 uncultured Planctomycetia bacterium
TATAGACTTATCGTCTTCCAGTAAAACATAGTCCCAGTCATAAGATCTGATCTGATCTCCCATGCCGTTATCTATCATGAATTTTTCAGTAGCGTTCGATATCCGGCTTCCCACTTTTACGACCAGCTTATATTTTTCAATGTCCCGTGAAGCCGGATATTGGCTTAGCAGGCCTTGATAGGCTTGCCGGCTCGAGGCGGCAAGTTGTTCTTCGGAAACGATGGCTATCTGTTTTCTTCCGGTTATCGGCACCGTAGCGCAGCCTGTCATGACAAACGCCAGAATAACCGGTAAGATCTTGTTCCGGCTGAAGTTTTTTATGGCGCGCCCTAACAATTGTGCGTTACGCCTTCTCTGTAATTTACTCCGCACTTCTTGCAATGAAACCTTAACTCCAACGGCTCGCCGTGCTTGTCGCAATCAGGAGCCGCGCATTTGTTCTTGCCCTGTTTGTACTCTTCCTCGCTAACGCTTCCCTGACATTCCCCCGTGCAAACATATCTTTTTTCAGCCATGTTATACCTCCATATTTATTAGCAAAACCGATCTTGCTATATTAAAAAGTGGACCTGTTGATCAATTTCCCTAACTTCCAGTGCGCGCGCTCATATTATTTTTTTAGATACTTTTTCCGTCTATCAATATCTCGGGCTTAAGGAACACAAGATCAAGATGCGAAGGGCATGAAACTTTCCCGCCAAATGATATGTTGTTCCCGAAAGCAATATGCGCTGTATTCTCTGCCTTTTCATCTTCAAGTATGTTACCTGTTATTGTGGCTTTAGGGTTATACCCTATGCCGAGTTCTGCCACGTTAAGAATGCACCGGCCAAATTTTTTACGAAGCGCTGCTATGGCGGGTATTGGTATGTTGACGGCGTAGCCGTCTTTTATGTTTATTGTGATCGGTTTTTTTACCTTACCTATATAAGGGGCGCTTCCGTCAACGACAAGCCTTCCGTTGGTCGTGCCCTCAAAGGGCCCTGTACACGCTTCCCCGGCGGGTAGGTTCCCGAAAGCGCCTTTTTTAAAATATAAGCCGTCATCGCAGAAGCCTTTTCTTTTTTTAAGGCTCATTGTAAGGTAGGTTCCTGCTTTTGAGCGGATCTCCGCTTTTTCTCCACGCGTTAAAGCCTGCGCGGTCTTTAACACTTTTTCCCTGATCTTCGCGTAATCAACGGCTATCGTCCTCTCAAGCATGCTGAAAGTCGCGCCTGGAAGACTCGCTATTCTGGTTCCATACTTTGAGGTCGCTGTTTTGCGCGCTTTAGTATGCGAAAGCGACATGTAGGTGAGAAGCACGGCAACGTCTGCTTTTTTAAGCCCCTCGGCTATCGGAGCGGGCGGCTCCGCGCCATGCGTTTTTCTCGTAGGCATTTTCATGAATGAGAGGTTTGTTTTTATTTTACCTGCCTGTTCATAGAACGCTTCCCCAAGGGCCTTGAGCCTGTCATCGGTAACTATAAGAAGCTTTTCGCCTTTTTTATATCCAAGGCATTTTAATAATATTATTTCTGTTATTTTCCTGCTAAGTTTATTTTTCGCCATATTCTTTTCCAATTATATCAGCGCCTCGCAAGTAGTGCATTTCCGTACCGATATATCCACCAGGGGTGTCCCGATGCCGCTCTCGAGCCCGTCATATCTTAACCACTCATGCTGCCCTTCCGCGTAATGCCATACATAAGCGTCGGGTAAAAATATATTTATAAAGGAAAAAATACCCAGGTCTGGATCAAGCCGCAGTTTGTATGCTTTTATTGTCTTTCCCATAAGGAGTATTTCTTCAGCGCCCATCATGTCAAGCTCAATGTTGTAGAATCTGGGTTCCGCGCGTTGGAATACGCTTCCGGCATAGGCATTACCATAAAAACTATTAAGCAAATATTTAATATTTTTTTCATTACCCGCGGCTCATAACGCGTTTACTTTACAAGCTTGTTTGACTTTTTTTCCGCTTCTTGTTCTCACATATTTTTTCATGTAAACCTGGCGGTTTCTGTAAAAAGTTTTCTCGCTTTTTCCCTGTTTTTTTCATTTTCAGGATATCCCATGCTTATTATTATATCGGCCCTGGTTCTTCTTGAAAGTCCGAGTATTTTTTTAACAGCTCTCTCGTTAAACCACCCGAGCCAGCA
>CAZFLU010000222.1:0-2130 GCA_964519195.1 uncultured Planctomycetia bacterium
ATTTTTTGCGCAGCACGTCGGTCGCGAAAACCATGAGAGTCCCGACAACGACCCAAAGGATCCCGAAAAGATATAGATATAATACCAGTATTCGTTCCATAATTAAGCCCTCCCTAATGTTATATTCTATCACGCCATACCAATATTACAAGAGCGGGCATAAAAAAACCGCCCAAATAAGCATGGCTTAAAAAGGCGGTCTTCGCTAGAGAGCTGTATTATTCGCTGATATCTTTTAGTATTCTTCCGGCGCCTTCGCGCTGCCACTCGTCCTTAAAATCAGCCGGGATACCGGTTTTAAGCGGCGGCTGGAAAGCATATGTGCTTTCGGATCGCAAATTGGATGAATCGTTACCGCGAAAATAACCGAAAGAGGCAACGCCTGCGAAGATCGATATAAGAACGACCAGCAGGCTTGTTTTAAAAAAAATATGCGAACGAAGAGGCTGGGTATAAAATTTGAATTTCACGTCGTCATCAAAATTACCTTTCAGGAATTCACCCGCGATATCAGTGGCTTCTGTTTTGCTGTTTGCTTTTGTTATGATCTCAATTACTGTCCTGTAACGCATTCCTGCTTTCTCCTTTTCTAACTTTATTACTTTTTGTTTTCTTAATTGTAACAACAATGTAACAATTTGTCAAGATGATTAAACCTTACTTTTTTGATTACTAACTTTGTGTTTTTTCCCGCATTTTTTACCACCTCCGATCCCGGATCGGAGGTGGTTCTCTTACATGCTAGGAGAGGATGCTGGACATTTGGGAATGTATTTTTGAATTTGAGGCGAGGACCTGCTTGTCAAAAATAGTAAATTTTGAACCTTTGAATTGTGTTACTTTTCCGCCTGCTTCTTCGACTATTAGGACTCCCGCCGCGGTGTCCCATGGGCTCAAGTTCAATTCCCAGAACGCATCAAACCTGCCGCACGCTACATAACAGAGGTCTATCGCGGCTGACCCGGTCCTGCGAACAGCTTGAGATGCTTTAAGAAGCCTCGCGAAATTATCAATGTTGTTATCCCGGGCGCGGTTCCTGTCATACGCAAAACCTGTTGAAAGAAGCGCTTTTCCTAATTTTTTAACGTTTGAAACGTGTATTCTTTTTTTATTGAGAAACGCGCCTTTTGTTCTTTCAGCCGTGAAAAGCTCATCCCTGGTGGGATCGTAAACGACCCCTAATATGGTTTTTTCGTGTTTCTGCAGCGCGATAGATACGCAAAAAACAGGAAAGGCGTGGAAAAAATTCGTAGTCCCGTCCAGAGGGTCAATGACCCACCGGTAACCGCTGTTATTTACCTTCTCTTTTAAGTTCGCGCTCTCCTCGGCTATAAACCCGTGTTTTGGGAAGGCTTTTTTGATAACGTTTATTATTATACGCTCGGACTTTCTATCAACCTCTGTTACAAGGTTTACCTCTCCTTTATACCCGGCCTTCCACTTCTTGCCAATACTTTTTCTTATATGGCTTCCTGCTACGAATGCTGCTTCTATCGCGATCTTCCTGAAATTTTCTTTTTTCATGTGTTTTAAAAGTGAAGCGACCTTTTTTAAAAAGGCCGCTACTTATTTTATCAGTCTTGTTATTACGATACCTTTATAGCGTCAACAGGGCATTGCGAAGCAACGTCATTTATATCCTGGCCCTTGCATGAATCTCCCTTTACCTTAGCCTTGTTGTCATCCGCCATCTCAAAAGCTTCAGGGCAAACTGACGCGCAGAGTCCGCAACCAATACAAAGATTTTCATCAACAGTTACTTTAGCCATTTTTTCCTACCTCCTATTTGATCAATCCATTAACTTGAGCCTGGGATTAGGCCGGTAGCTCCTGCCTACCTTGGCGCAGGGCTTGCCGTCACGCATCACTATATCGGCCGTAAAATCCATCCTGTCCCTAAAGAACGCGCTTCCTACGCCAACGGCGTCAAAAGGCGCTCTTTTTTTCTTGAAGTATTTTATCTTATTTTCGTCAAAACCGCAACTAACAATTATTTTTACGCGTTTAAATCCATTTCCGTCAAGCGCCTCGCGCACGTTCCCGGCCAGCTCCGGCACGACTCCCAGGGATCTTTTCCCTTTTCCCTTTACAGATCTGTCCCTTACATCTTTTGCCGTATCAAGCCTTACA
>CAZFLU010000223.1:0-2116 GCA_964519195.1 uncultured Planctomycetia bacterium
AGACAGCGATCCCAGTTCCTGCAATATTTCCTCTATCAGCGCGCCTTTGTCCTCGCCAGGGCCTTCGCCGTAATTATAAAACAGGGACAGACACCGATTTTTCGCTCTCTTTACTAAGGAAGCTATATCCTTATAAAAATAAATCCCCAATCCTGCCAGAATCAGGCCGGCTATGCCTATTATTATTGTCGGGCCCGATATCCCTACATTGCCCCCGCTTGCGCCCATAGACAGCAGCGCCAGGGGCGCCAGGGCCGCGAGAAGCAAGCCGCTTATTCTCGCCGGGACAGGTTTTCTTTTGGGTACTTTTGGAACGGGTATCCTTCGCGGTTTTTCAGGTTCCTTTCTAGGAATAACGCGCCTCTGGGGCTTCTGGGGTTTTCTTCTGGTTAAGAAGATATGCGATAGATATGTGCGGTAAACAATGCCTTTATCGATAAGGAATCTCACTATTTTCGCAAGCCGGGGGTGTTTATTGCGAAGCGCCTGATAGAATCTCCCGTTATTGGCCAAAGCGTAAAGAATATCATTTATTATGAACGCCCCTATCAATATGGGTATAGCCCAAAGAGATACCGCCCCCAGGCCGAAGAAGAGATATCCGCCGAGTTGCGTATCTTTATTATCCCGCCTGTTTTGGTCAACATACCGCTTTACGTCCTCCATAAGTTCATCTACCAGTTCCTGATGTGCGATTAGGAGCTTTTCGGTCTCTTCTTCGGGGCCTTTTGCGAACCCTTCCTTAAGAAGCCGCGCCGCCTCGGTAATGGCATTTGAAAGGTCTCCTTTTTTAAGCGCGTCATGTAAATCTTCCTTTCTTATATTCAGTCTTTTCTCATAGAATCCGAAGAGGGGCTCAAGGAAGATGCTCTTAAACGCTTCGCTGTCTTCGAGGGCAAGAACCTGCAGGTAAGCCACCCTGGCGTAATCGCCGGGATATTGCAGAAGGATACGGGTTACGGAATCTCCCCGAAGTTCTTGGACAAAAGCGATTCCTAAATTATGGTAGTTATATGTCATCTGACCGTGGCCAGGTCCTAAGGAGCGGTTAACTACCGTTCGGCTCGTTTCCGCATGCGGGTCGGAAGCCGTATAGGTCATCGCGCCGGGAGAGCCCAGGCCTTCGGCGTCTGTGGGCAATACCTTCGAGCCGGTAAACGCTGTCTTTTCTCCTTCTATTTTCATTGTCCTGTCCAAAAAGAAGCTTATAGCAGCGATGGCCGCGCCCCGATGGTCATCTAATATGCCCAGGACAGTGGTGGCGTAACTTGCGCTTATGAGCTCTTCTTCCGTAAAGAGCTTAAGGTCATTTATGTAAATATCCAGAATCCTTCTTGTTATCTCCCAGTTTGAGGGAAGTATCCTTAAATCCATGTTGCTTTCGCTTTCGGGAGCGGACGCTCTTACGCCGGGGATGCCGTTTTCGTCTATCCGCATAAAGAAGTTGAACACCTCGACTAAGAGGCGAGGCCTTATGTTACCTTCTTCCAGGGGAAGGCCTATTTCACAGCCGGTGGTGGGAAGGTGAGAGTATTTTTCTTCAAGTTTTTTTAGTTCATTTATTTCTTCATTCACTGCCTCTTTTATTTCATCAGGGCTTCTTCCTTCAAGATACCCCATTACGAATATGCGCATCTTTATATACTGTATCGTGCCTGTCATAAGGCCTTCTTTATCGCAGGCCTTGAATATATCAAGTAGCGAGTCTATGTCTTCCGGGGTAAGTGGGGTTGTTTTCTGGAAGATGGCCTGCGGATTGGCTTCTCTTAAGAAGCTGACTAAAGCGGGGACAGCGGGTTCGCCTATGTTTACTAATGCTGTGGCTGCGGTGTAGCGGACATATGAGTTTTCATCGCCTAAGGCTTTTATTAAAGCGGGGACGGCGGGTTTGCTTATGTTTACTAATGCTTCGGCTGCGGTGTAGCGGACATTTGGGTCTTCATCGCCTAAGGCTTCTATTAAAGCGGGGACGGCTGCGGGGTCGGCTATTTTTCCCAATGCTGTGGCTGCGGCGACTCGGACATTTCGGTCTTCATCTCCTAAGGCTTCTATTAAAGCGGGGACGGCTGCGGGGTCGGCTATTTTTCCTAATGCTTCGGCTGCGGCGGCTCGGACA
>CAZFLU010000224.1:0-2069 GCA_964519195.1 uncultured Planctomycetia bacterium
GGCATATCAAACATTCTTTCCGAGAACAAAATAAGCATAGCAACTGTTTCGCAGAAAGAACGCAGGGAAGGCAAAAGCGTTCCGCTTGTCATGCTTACCCACACCGCAAGAGAGGCGAACATGGAAAAAGCGCTTAAAAAAATAAATAAACTTTCTTTCATAACCAATAAAACCGTCAGAATAAGGATAGAAGGTTGAGCATGGGAGTTATAGAAAAATATAGAGCCTATCTTCCCGTAACCGGCAAAACACCTGTAATTTCGCTTGACGAGGGTAATACCCCTCTTATAAGAGCAAAAGAGATAGAGAAACTTGTAGGGAACAATATAGAAGTTTACCTCAAGTATGAAGGCGCCAACCCCACCGGTTCATTTAAGGACAGGGGCATGACCATGGCTGTATCAAAAGCCCTTGAAAAAGGAAGTAAAGCCGTTATATGCGCTTCTACAGGTAACACTTCCGCTTCCGCGGCGGCCTACGCCGCGAGAGCCGGGATCAAATGCATTGTGCTCATACCGGAAGGCTCTATCGCGCTCGGGAAGCTTGCGCAGGCGCTCATACACGGCGCTAACGTCGTAGCAGTAAAAGGCAATTTTGACGAATGCCTGGATATTGTAAGAGAGATAGTTGAAAAATATCCTATAGAGCTTGTTAACTCAATAAATCCATTCAGGATAGAAGGCCAAAAAACCGGCTCATTTGAGATATGCGATATACTTGGCGCGGCCCCTGATTACCACGCCATACCGGTCGGGAACGCCGGCAACATAACCGCTTACTGGAAAGGGTATAAAGAATATAAAGAAAAAGGCAAAATAAAGAACCTTCCCAAAATGATAGGATTCCAGGCAGAAGGGGCCGCTCCTATTGTAAGAGGGAAACCCGTTAAAGATCCAAAAACCATAGCTACTGCGATAAAGATCGGTAACCCCGCAAGCTGGAAGAAAGCGGAAGCGGCGCGGGACGAATCAATGGGCATCATTGAGATGGTGAGTGATGATGAAATAATAGCAGCTTATAAACTTCTGGCTTCCAGAGAAGGCGTTTTTGTAGAACCTGCTTCTGCTGCAAGCGTTGCAGGAGTGCTCAAAAAAGCAAAGGAAGGTTATTTTAATTTACGAGTTTCGAGTTCCGAGCACCGGTTGCCGGTTAAAATAGTTTGTATATTGACCGGGCATGGCTTAAAAGATCCGGACAGAGCTATCGCCAGTATCAAAAAACCTAAGATCGTGCCTGCGGAACTTGACGCAGTGCTTAAAGAAATTAATATTTAATCGGGATGTGGCGTCCGCCATTCCGATAAACGGAATGGCGAGACCTCGCCGTTTACGGCGGGCAGCCTGGATTAGCGCGCTTGTTCAATGAGCAAATGATTTACGCGACCGAAGGAAGCGTAAATCATATTGCGAATTAATCCCGCCGCATGAAATTCGGCGGGACTTGGGTATAGGCTCTTTATACGAATTGGATTTTTGAAAGAATTTAATAAAATTTAACGGGATGTGGCGCAGCCTGGATTAGCGCGCTTGCTTGGGGTGCAAGAGGCCAGCGGTTCGAATCCGCTCATCCCGACCATTTTAAAAATACAGGAAACAATATGAAATACATTGTTTTAGTTTGCGATGGAATGAGCGGCAAGCCGCTTGATGAATTGAATGGGAAGACCACTCTTGAGAGCGCGATAAAAAGGAACATGGACGAGATCACGAAGAGGGGTAAACTTGGTACAGCCTTAACAATCCCGAAAACCCTTATTCCCGCAAGCGATGTTGCCAACCTTTCAATAATGGGATATGATCCCCTTAAATATTATTCCGGACGGGGACCCCTTGAGGCGGCTAATATGGGCATTGAACTTGCCCGCGATGAAGTGGCCTTCAGATGCAATTTAATAACCGAAGCCGATGGGAATATCGTGGATTACAGCTCCGGCCATATAAGCACTAAAGAAGCCGAGGTCATTATCGCTTATCTTAATAAAAAATTAGGGGATGAAAAAATAAAATTCTATCCCGGAATAAGCTATAGGCACCTCATGATATTAAAGTGCGGTTCCCCGGAAGAGGCTA
>CAZFLU010000225.1:0-2069 GCA_964519195.1 uncultured Planctomycetia bacterium
CTTGCGTCTTTTTCAATAAGCCTCTCTATTCCTTTTGCAAATTTTTCCGGACTATCCTTTGTAATTGCTCCGTTAAAATCATCTATTATTATACTTTTATTAGCTTCTGTATCTGTTGCCACAACAGGGAGAGACGATGCAAGATACTCGTATGTCTTCAAGGCGGGTTGAACGTCGTAAATTTCATTTTTTGGTATATAAAAAAGCCCTATGTCGGCCGCTTTCATATATACAGGAACTTCTTCATACGCTATTTTTCCAATAAATTTTACATGGCTTTCAAAGCCATATCTCTCGCTTTCTCTCTTAAGGTATTCTATCTCTTTATCTTGACCTCCAATTAACACAAGATACAGCCTTTTGTCTTTTTTTGCGTTCAAGACAAGACTGAATGCTTTTATCATGTTCTCGAGTTTTCGTGTCTTATCCGTCTTCCCAGCATATATGAGTATCATGGCATTAGGATCTATCTTGAAATCTTTCCATATTTGGCGATTTGCGTTTACGCCCTCAAACCTTTTTTTACTCGCGCCTAAAGGAATAATATACGCAGGCCTTCTCTCTTTACCTCTTATCATTCTCTTTTTAAGGCCTTCTGTTAAAAAAAACATTTTATCGAAAAACCCGGCTTCGAAAGACGCTAAACGGTTATATATAAATGCCTGGAACCCGCCTTCTATCCTGCTTGTTTTTATATCTATTATACACTCTTTGCCGGCTTTACGTCTTAAAATAGGAAATAAGCTTGCGCCATAAAAGCTAAAAATATGGATAACATCAAACTTTTCCCTTTTTAGTATAGAAAGCATTGATATGAGAAATTTTATTCGTGTAATTTTGGTATTTTTCTGCTCATTGCATACAGCTCGGACATGAAGGTGTTCGTTATCTTTATAGTTATCGGGATGCTTTCTGCAAAAAACAGTAACATCATGTCCCCACGAACTTATTCGCTGTGAATATTCATAAAATTCCGACAGCACTGATCTTCTTTGATAGAAACCAAAATATATATAAGCTATTTTCATTCTGGAATTCCTTGTTTTTCCTTAACAAAAAGCGCTTCTTTGTTAATGACTGCTACAAAGTATCCTATTATCATTATCACCGCGTAATCATTCAGGATCCTGGAATATATGCTAAAGATCAATGCGAGCGCCGCTATCATAGCAAGCATATCAGACATTAACGCATGCGCGCCCGGGTCTATCTTTCTGATAGTTCCTATGCCAATTTTCATAATAATAAAAAATAGAATAAAAAATAGAATGCCTATAAGACCTAACTCGGCTATCGTAAGAGAAAGCTGATTTCTGCCAAGTCCGCTTAAGGGCCCGTATTCCTGATAGTACTTTCCATCCTTTCCAAAAACCTGGGATTTTTGAGTATTGCCCGGTCCAAGACCTAAAAATAGAGTAACCGGATTATTTGATACAAGTCTACTTGCTGTTGTAACAGCGGCGAGTCTTCCCATCGCGGGATCAACCCCTTCCATGACATATTTATAAGATGGATTGGCCGGATGAAATACGTAATCAAGTATAAATTCGAGCGAGTATTGCGTGCCTGCCTCTCTCCCGTAATCCTGCTTTTGAAGATTCCAAAAAATTGACATCGCGCCTAGATATAGGACCGATACTAGTAACGGTATGAATATAATATAATGCAAAATTCTTGGCATCATCTCTCTTCTGTAGCGTATAAGAAATACGAAAAATAATAACCCGAAAAATATAAAAACCGCTCTTGAATTCGAAATTGCCAGCGGAACAAAAAGTACAAAAATAAGCATAATAGCATTCTTTCCGCTTAAAGAATTTTTCTTTCTAAACCATAACGCGACTACAGCGCTTATTGCGAGTAACTGAACAAAGCAGAGAGGGGCATATTCTGAAAAAGTACCTGAAACAAGGTCAAGCGTTTCTGACCGAAGAACAACTTTCGCGCCCCCGAAAATGACCCTTTGGATAATGGTTATAGGCACCTGGATCAAGCCGATCATTATCACAAATTTCATGAAACTTTTTATATTTAATTTTAGGCTATTTGAGTAATAAAGCAGTCCTGCC
>CAZFLU010000226.1:0-2065 GCA_964519195.1 uncultured Planctomycetia bacterium
TTGACCTTGATCCACAATCCAACGCGACAAGCGGCCTCGGTATAGATAAACATTCCGTAACTTCAAGTATTTATAATGTGTTACACGAACACGTTTCATTAGATACTATTGTAAAAGAAACACAGGTCAACGCGTTAAAGATCGCGCCATCAAACCTGGACTTGACAGGCGCCGAAGTTGAACTTGTTAACGTGATGAGCAGAGAATATCGCATGAAAAAAGCGATTGAAAAAATAAAAGACCAGTATGATTTTATTTTAATAGACTGCCCGCCTTCATTAGGCATTCTTACTGTAAATGCTCTTACAGCAGCAGATTCAGTAATAATACCGATACAGTGCGAATATTACGCGCTTGAAGGCCTTTCGCAGTTAATGAACACTATTAATTTAATAAAAGAAAACCTTAATAATTCTTTACATATCGAAGGCGCTCTGATGACAATGGCAGACTACAGAACTAACCTTACAAAAGAAGTAATAGATGAGGTGAAGAAATTTTTTAAAGATAAAGTTTATAATTCAATTATACCAAGGTCCATAAAACTTACTGAAGCCCCTGGCTTTGGCAAACCAATAGCGCTTTACGACAAATCATCTATTGGAGCTGAAGCATACCAGAATTTAGCGAAAGAATTATTAGGAGAAAGTACGCAACATATTGAAAATAAAGAAGATAATAGGAGTGAAATATGGAAAAACGACTAGGTAAAGGGCTAGGGGCATTAATACCAGACAAACCAAAAGAACAAAACACAGAGAGCGTGGTAGAAAAACTAAAAGTTAGTTCAATCAAGCCTAATAAGCATCAGCCGCGGAAAAAATTTAACCCTGAAAAACTCGAGGACCTTAAGAACTCCATAAAAGGGAAAGGCATGATACAACCGATCGTTGTAAGGCCTGTTGAGGATGGATTTGAACTTATAGCGGGCGAGCGCAGATTCCGCGCAGTAAAAGATCTTGGCTACGAGGAAATACCGGCTATCGTGAAAAAGGTAGGCGACGCGGACAGCCTTGAAATGGCCCTTATTGAAAATATACAGCGCGAAGAGCTTAACCCTATTGAAGAGGCGAACGCTTACAAAGAGCTCATGGAGCAGTTTAAATTTTCGCAGGAAGAGATCTCAAAGGCAGTCGGGAAGAATAGCTCAACGGTTTCTAACACTCTCCGCCTTCTTTCGCTTCCGGAGCTCATAAAAGACCATATCGCGGCTAACGCTATTTCCATGGGGCACGCCAAAGCGGTGCTTTCTCTGCCGACGGAAAGAGGACAAATAAGGTTCACAAAACGCATAATTAAACAAAACCTTTCAGTGCGCCAGGCAGAAGAGCTTATAAAACAAAGGCTCCAGAGAAAAAGCGCCAAGACCGGCCATAAAGACGAGCACCTTACAAGCATGGAAGAGAGTCTGCAGCATTATTTCGGGACGCGGGTTAAAATATCACACGGAAAAAAGCGCGGCAAGGTCGAGATCTTCTACTATTCGAACGAGGATCTTGAAAGAATAGCGGATCTTATAAAAAAATAAGAATGGCCTTGACAAAATTCCCTTTCAGTGCTATTCTTTACTAGCCTTTTAAACTTGGTCCAGAGAGGCCAAAAAAGGAGAAAAATGGTAACGTTACACGTAAAAAACCTACTCAAGAAACGTACTTCGGGTAGGATTTTTATTTTTATAGTAAGAAATCAGAAAATGATTACGCAGATTCATCTGTGTAATCATAGCTAAAATAAAAACAATGAAAGAAAAAGCAAAAATACTCGATAAAAACAGTATAGAGAAAGCTGTAACGCGCATAGCGCATGAGATAATAGAAAAAAATAAAAACACAGAGGACATTATAATCATAGGTATACGGAATAGAGGCGAACATCTGGCCGAAAGACTCGTAAGGCGCATGGAGGAGATCGCGGAGAAAAAGGTAAAACTCGGCATTCTGGATATTACGCTTTACAGGGATGATCTAACGCAAATCGCTGAGCAGCCGGTGCTTAAAGAAACAATAATAGATTTTGACATAACGGGCAAAAAGGCTATTCTTGTGGATGACGTGCTGTTTACCGG
>CAZFLU010000227.1:0-895 GCA_964519195.1 uncultured Planctomycetia bacterium
CTTATATAGGTGTTTTGATCGATGACCTTGTTACAAAAGGCACGAATGAGCCTTACAGGATGTTTACATCAAGAGTTGAATATAGGCTTACAGTAAGAGAAGATAACGCCGCTAAGCGCCTTAGCGGGATAGGATATAAGATAGGGCTTCTTACGAAAGAAAAATACAAAAATGTGGAAGCTAGCGCGAGGCGGACCGAAAAGCTGAAAAACTATCTTCATAGAACAAAAATAAAGCCCGCGAAAAAAGTAAATACGCTGCTGGTAAAGAAATATGATCAGAGTCCGATAAAATATCCTGTTACGCTGGCGAGTTTAGTTAAGAGGCCAAGCATAACTGTTGACGATGCGATAAAACTAGCGGGCCAGAGAACAAAATTCACTTATTATGAAAAAATACAAGCGGAAGTTGATATAAAATATCAGGGTTATATAGCCAGGGAAATCTCAAATATAAATAAATTCAAGAAGCTCGAGAGGATCAGGATACCCGATAACTTCAGCTATAGGAACATACCGGGGCTTTCCGCTGAAATCAAAGAAAAGCTTACAAAAATAATGCCGCTTTCACTGGGTCAGGCATCAAGAATATCAGGCGTTACGCCTACGGCTGTTACGCTTCTTTTGGTAAGGCTTGAGTCAGAGAGAAGGGCATGAAGCCGGGCTACTATTCATTTAACGAGTATCTTCAAAATAAATTCAAAACAAGGGTTCACAGGATCAGCCTTAACGCGGGTTTTACCTGCCCTAATCTTGACGGGACACTGGACCTCAAAGGCTGCGCATTCTGTAATGAAAAGAGTTTTTCACCTGTAAGCGGGACCGAGCTTTCTTTGGAAGAGCAGATAAGAAAGGGCATGGATGCCGCGCGCAACAGGTACGGAGCGGAGAAATTC
>CAZFLU010000227.1:905-2057 GCA_964519195.1 uncultured Planctomycetia bacterium
ATAGCTTATTTTCAGAACGCTACGAATACTTACGCGAGCGTCCGGGAGCTTAAAAAAGCCTATGATAGCATAAGAGGTTTCTCTGGCATAGCAGGGCTTTTTATATCAACAAGGCCTGATTGCGTGGATGAGGAAAAGCTGGATCTTATTGATGGGTATTCGGATAGATATGAAGTATGGATAGAATACGGGCTTCAAACAATTCACGATGTAACTTTAGATAAAATAAACAGGCATCACGGCTTTAAAGAAAGCCTTGAGGCGATAGAAAGAACAGCTAAACGAAGAATAAAAATAGGCGCTCATGTTATACTTGGGCTTCCGGGAGAGACAAGAGAAGATATGTTAAAGACAGCGCAAAAAATAGCGGGACTTCCTATTGCAGGCGTGAAATTACATGTTTTGCATGTTGTAAAAGATACAGAGCTTGAGAAAGAGCACGAAAAAAGCGGGATAGAACTGATAAGTAAATCAGATTACATAGATATCGCCTGCGATTTTCTTGAAAGGCTGCGGCCCGATCAGGTGATATTGCGGCTTGTATCAGACGCTAAAGGCGATATGCTGATAGCGCCTAAATGGATAAATGAAAAACAAAGCGTAATAGAAGGCGTGAAAAAAGAATTCGAGAAAAGAGGCACTCATCAAGGAGCGCGTTATGAAAAATAGAACAGTTTGTGTTTTCGGAAGCTATAAAAGCCCTGGCAAAAAAGAAAGAGAAAATATTATAAAACTTGGCAGGCTCCTTGGAGAAAAAGGTTTTAGTGTCATGACAGGCGGATTTGGCGGCACCATGGAAGAAGTATCAAAAGGCGCAAAAGAAGGCGGGGCCCATACAATAGGGGTAACTTACTATAAATGGCAGGATGTAAAGTACAAAAAGCCGAATCAATATGTAGATGAGGAGATAAAAACAAAAGATATATTTGAAAGAATAGACATTATGATGAAAAATGCCGACGCGTTTATAGTGCTTCCCGGAGGCACGGGCACGCTTCTTGAGCTTGCAGCGGTATTAGAACATATAAATAAAGGCCTTATGCCAGCAAAACCCATTATAGCACTTGGCAGTCACTGGCAAAGTGTAGCAGATGCGCTCTCAGAAGAAGCTGTATTAAATGAATCTTCACGTAAAGCAATGGGAGCATTATC
>CAZFLU010000228.1:0-2055 GCA_964519195.1 uncultured Planctomycetia bacterium
CGGAGAAAGAAACTTCCGGAACGCGGCTTGATAAATTCCTTGCTACGGCGTTTTTAGAAAGGTTCTCGCGCACATTCATCAAAAAACTTATTGACGCCGGTAACGTCAGCGTGAACGGAAGATCGGAAAGCGCCAGCTATAAGATAGCGGAAAACGACGTCGTGGCGCTGCGGGTGCCAGATCCCATCCTAATGGAGATCGCGCCGAAAGAAATGCCCCTTGATATTATTTACGAAGACGATGACCTGCTTGTCGTGAATAAGCCCGCGGGGCTTTCCGTGCATCCCGCAGGCGGAAATCTTACCGACACGCTTGTTAACGGCCTCCTTGCGCGCTGTAATACGCTTTCCGGCATAGGCGGCGTCATGCGGCCCGGGATAGTGCATCGTCTTGATAAAGATACCTCGGGGCTCCTGGTCGTTGCCAAGACAGACGTTGCTCACAGGGGCCTGGCAATGCAGTTCAAATCGCGCAAAACCGAACGTCTTTACGCGGCGTTTGTCAGGGGCGTAGTGCAGCTTGATAACGGACGGATAGATGTTCCGATAGCAAGGCGAAAAACAGATATCACAAAAATGAGCGTATCCTTTGTTGACGAAAACAAAAAACATGCTATAACAAATTATAGGGTGATCGAAAGGTTCGGGGATTTCACTTTTCTTGAACTTAAATTAGAGACAGGAAGGACCCATCAGATAAGGGTGCACCTTTCGCACATCGGACATCCGATCTTAGGCGATAGAGTTTACGGATCTCTCGGAAAGATGGCAGGGCAAGCGCGCCCCATGGCGAGGCAGGCGCTTCACGCGAAAACTTTAGGGTTTGTGCATCCTGTTAAAAAAGAAAAAATGAGATTTGAAAGCGAAATGCCGGAAGACATGAAAAAGTTCTTAAGCGAGGCCGGGAGCCGGGTATGAATACAATAGTTAAGCCAGCAGACATGATAAGAGGCGAGATCGCGGTACCGGGAGATAAATCAATATCACACCGCGTGATCTTTATGGGAAGCCTGGCAGAAGGCGTAACGCGCGCGCAAAATTTTCTGCAGGGAGAGGATTGCATGATGAGCATTGCCGCGATGCGGGCAATGGGCGTGGATATTGACCTAAAAGGGAACAAGGTAACAATAAAAGGCCGCGGCCTCGACGGACTCAAGAGCCCGCGCGGAGAAATATATTTAGGGAACTCCGGCACGAGCATGCGGATTTTACCCGGAGTTATTGCCGGTCAAAATATAGAAGCTACATTTACAGGCGATGAATCACTTTCCAGGCGGCCCATGAAGCGAATAATCGAACCGCTTCTTGGCATGGGCGTTGATATAAAGTCTGCCAAAGGGAACGGCTATCCGCCGCTTTCAATAAAAGGCGGGAAAGTAAGGCCGGCAAAATATAATACGCTTGTCCCGAGCGCCCAGGTTAAATCCTGCGTATTATTCGCAGGGCTTTACGCGGACGGGAAAACGACAGTTCATGAGCCGGGCCTTTCGCGTGATCACACTGAAAGAATGTTAAAATTTTTCGGAGCGCGCGTAAATTCCGGTAAAAAAGGAGCTAAAGTAACAGGGCCCTCGATATTGAAAGGCGCTGACATTTTTGTGCCGGGCGACATCTCAAGCGCCGCGTTTTTCATGGCTGCGGCCTCTATCATGACAGGCTCGTCCATTCTAATAAGAGACGTGGGAATGAACCCCACGCGCACCGGATTCATTAATGTTCTTAAAAGGATGGGCGTCCGCGTTAAAATTCTAAGAGAAAAAAAATCAGTAGAGCCTTACGCTGATATTCAGGTAGAAAGCGCGCCTCTTCGTCGCGCGATCGTAAAAAAAGAGGAAATACCTCTTCTTATTGATGAAATACCTATTTTATGTGTCGTGGCCTCTAAGGCAAGGGGACAGACGATAATCGAAGGCGCCCAGGAACTTCGCGTAAAAGAAACCGACAGGATAATGTCAATAACCGACAATCTATCACGTTTAGGCGTAAACATTAAAAGCGAAGGCGCTAACATTATCGTAAACGGAAAACCCGGCAGATTTAGCGCGTCACGCCTTAC
>CAZFLU010000229.1:0-2046 GCA_964519195.1 uncultured Planctomycetia bacterium
CAATAATAAATTCATAGACGGCCAGCTTGATGAATGCGACCTGACGCTCAAGGACCTCAATAAAATATCCGATAGTTTCGTGAGGGTGCTCACCGGTGTTTTTCATACGCGGCTGGAATACCCTGAAGTAAAATCCAAAAAAGAAAGACAGAATGCCGCTAAGAATAAAGATAAAAAATCTAAATAAAAGAAAAAATATCAGGGGAAAAATGGTAGTAAGATCCGCGCGGGCCGTTCTTGATGATTTTAACATAAAAAAGGCCCTTATTGATATAACCTTTCTGACGGACAGGCGGATGAAAAAACTTAACGAGAAATACATGAACCGTAAGAGCGCTACCGATGTTTTGTCCTTTCCGCTTCACGCGAGGCGCGGGGCTGTTCCCCGGGAAATACTCGGGGACGTTTACATATCGCTGGACCGGGCGGCGCGGAACTCGGTCATATATGGCACTGATTTTCTGAAAGAGGTATCGCTTTACGTGATCCACGGAGTCCTGCATTTATTGGGCTTCAGGGATGGGGCAGCTTTTGAAAAAAATAAAATGAAAAAACTTGAAAATAAATTCCTGGAAAAAGCATGGCCCCGAGAAGATTAGTAAAAAGTTTAAATTCCGCTATTGACGGATTTATTGAGGCCCTTAAAACAGAACGGAACATGAGGGTGCACTTTCTCATGGCGATATTCGCCCTCATGCTTGGGATACATCTTAATCTCAGCAAAACGGAACTTCTGCTTCTGGTCGGCGCCATAAGCCTGGTGCTCATCGTTGAAATGATAAATACAGCGGTTGAGTTTACGCTTGACCTTGTTGAGGCAAGCTATCACCCGCTTGTTAAAAAAATAAAGGACATAACGGCCGGCGCTGTTTTTTTAGCGGCTTTAAATTCAATAATAATAGGGTACGCGATCTTTGCCCAGCGGTTCGAGATCTATATCAAAAAAGGCGCTGAAGCAATCGTCCGCTCCCCGTGGCATATAACTTTCATGGCGCTTCTCGTGCTTCTTTTTTTTGTTGTATTTATTAAGGTCGCTTTCCAGAGGGGCACGCCTTTTCGAGGAGGCATGCCAAGCGGGCACGCTGCTTTCGCGTTTTCCCTGTGGACAGTGGCTGCTTTTTTTACGCAAAATCCGCTTGTTATCGTGATAACGTTCGTGCTGGCATTTACCGTAGCGCGGCACAGGATAAAGGATAATGTGCACACGATATTTGAGGTCATCGCGGGGGCGGGGTTAGGGATCCTTGTAACGCTTACGATGTTAAAACTTTTAATATAAATTAGCATAAACAGGAGGGCGCGATGTTGCACCGGCTTAGGAACTATTTCATAACAGGAATGGCGATCATCTTACCGCTTGCCGTAACGATAATCATCGTGCGCTATCTTTTCATGACATTGAACAGTTATATTTTAACGCCTCTTGTAGATACTTTAAGGCTTAACCCGTATTTAACAGAGCATAGCCTTATCATAGCTAAAGCCATGATGTTTATCGCTGTTATTTTATTCATATCAGCGATAGGGTGGGCCGCGAATATTATTTTTTTAAGGCGTCTTTTCGGATTCGGGGAAAAGATATTCGTTAAAGTTCCCATGATAGGCAAAATATATTCCGTTTCAAAGGAAATAGGCTCTGCGTTCCTGGGCCGCGGAAAAGCATTTTTGAAAAAACCGGTGCTTGTGGAATATCCCAGAAAGGGCGTTTATTCATTAGGTTTTACAACGGGCGAGGGTAAGGGCGAAATAAAACGCGTGACCGAAAAGGATATAGTAACGATATTCCTTCCCACGACGCCTAACCCTACAAGCGGTATTTTTTTGATCGTACCGAAAGATGAAGTAAAGTTCCTTGACATGACGGTTGAAGAGGGCCTAAAGCTGGTCGTGTCCAGCGGCGCCATATCTCCCAAATTCAACAACTTTTTAGATGGCAATACAAAAAAGTAGCGGTTTTATACTAAGGCGCGACGACATAAGGGAGACCAGCATACTTCTTACCGTATACACGCGCGATTTCGGGAAAATAAAGCTGATATCAAAAGG
>CAZFLU010000230.1:0-2044 GCA_964519195.1 uncultured Planctomycetia bacterium
TACATATGTAGGCATTCCGGTCGTTATAAGCTGCGTCTTTAATACAACGAGCATATTGTGAAGCGCTGCTTGTCCGTAAGCTGTGATATTTATATCCTGGGGCTGGGTAGTGGAAGGATAGTTAATAATTTCTATGAAGCCTGCGTTCAACCATTCATTGCGAATATCCGCATTCAAGAAAAGCTGCTCTGCCCAATAGCCTTCAGCTCCCCCAACGTCAACCGTTGCCAGATCGTTCTTTAACGCAATAAGCATATTATAAACAGAGGCTGCGCCGTAAGATGTAAGCGTTATGTTCGATGGGTAAGAGCTTATATCAATTAATCCTGCCGCTGCCCATTGGTTTCGCGTATCCGCGTCGTCAAAAAGGCGGTTTGCCCAGTAGTCCGCGAGATACGTTGGTTCGCCTTTTGGAATACCTGCTGCATCAAGTTCGTCTATTAAAGAGGCTCCATCCGCATGCGCTGATACATACGTAAAGCCAAGCGCTCCTAAAATCAGCATTATTAAGATTATTTTTTTCATTTTCTTTTCCCCTTTTTAAAGCTATAAATAAACTGTTTATATTTTTACTAAAACTCAAATAAAGTATATCAGATTTAGGAGCCGGTATGGCAACAAGCCTGTAACGAAAATGTAAAAGAAATGTATCAATGTTTATACCATATTATAGCATATACACAAGCAAATTTATCCAACTTTTTCATATTTAACATACCACATAACATAGCTTTTATCCATTTTGCACAATGTTGATTTTGCAATATTAAACTTATTATCTTTTTACATTCCTGTTACCCTTTTTTCCGCCGGAAATGGTAAGCTAGATATGTTAGGGGGATAAAAAGAAAGTGTGGTTTTTATGCGAATGCTTATCAAGATCCGCAAAAGCCCGGAGAGGAAATTTCTCGTGCACATTCCTACGGAAGAATTAAGCCGGGAAATTCAGAGGCTCCTCAAAATGGGTAAAAAATCAAAAGCGGCCAAGATAGCGCTTGAGAAAGGAAAAGTGCTTTTGCGCATTCCGGCAAAAGACCCTTCGCCTCTTCCCGCAAAGATCATCCTCACCGAAACAACCGTGCACTATGATCTGATGTAAAAACGAGAACTGGAAAAGAGTTGCTGTTGAAATACGCGATCTTTTTGGAATTGATTTAATTTATTATTTTGGCTGTCAGGAACATTACAATTTGTTTTGGATTCTTTGTTTCCTGTTTAGACAAAGGCAGGCCAAAGATGGTGGAGCTTTCGGTTTTTGTTTCGCTGAATGATTCCACCCCGCCTATCATTATGGTTTCCCCGTCTTTAACAGCTATCTCTGTCGAAGCGGCGCTTTCGGTATAAATAGATCCGGTATCAGGCGTGGGCCTCGAAACCGAAGGCCGGATATTCAGAATGATCGTGTTATCGTCCGTTACGCGCGGCAGAACTTCAAGAACATTGCCTATAGATTCTCTTATGGGCAATACCAAAACTGTACCGGTAGAAAATATGTAAATGGCCCGATCCACAACCATATCATCCGCTACCTGTATTTTCGCGGGATAAGTACTTAATGTAGTGATCGTGGATTTTGAGCGTATTTCTAGATCCCGGCTCTTTTCTAAAAGCTTCAAGCCTGCTACCCCGCTTTTTAAAAACTCGTTTGAGGCTTCTGCGATGGTAACTTCTATCTGAACCTGCTTTAAAGGAACATCGATCTCTTTAAGGACCTTTTTTATTCTCGCTAGGTTTTCCGGATAATCTACTAATATAAGCTTGCGCGTCCTTGGTTCATATGTAACTTTTCCTTCAGGGCTTAAAAGTTGGCGGGCAATTAAAACAAGGGCTTCCGGATCAGCGGAATTTATGCTGATTATTTCTATTTCTGTGTTTTGGGCGAAAGTGAGGCATGCATTCATGAGGAGTGTTATCAGAAAAATAAGTGTAAATATTTTTTTCATTTCTATTGCTTACCAGGTTCTATTTTCAAGGAAAAATAGTCACTGCCCCTATCCGCTTATAAGCATTTTGGATTAACTAAGCTTCCAGGTCATATTCCGTG
>CAZFLU010000231.1:0-2043 GCA_964519195.1 uncultured Planctomycetia bacterium
CCTCCCATGAATAGTGCTTTTGTCAAGCACGTTTGTTAAAACCTATCAAACAACGTAAATAGAATAATTGAAATCAGCCATCCTCCCATTCGTGCTTACCCTATAGGTAGCACACACTACTGATGCTTAAGGATACGCCCATTCTCCTTAACGGTCTTTTGACCAAGGAATGTTTGCGGGCTACATCCATCCATTGATTTCAATATTTTCAATGAATCATCATTATTGGCGGCTGCTTTCATTATCTGTGCTGTTTATGCTTAAAATACTATGCAGCCTTTAATAATGTGTAATCGTACTCTTTTTTATCCCTAAGAACGTAAAATACAAGTGTCACAAGGCGCCTTGCCAGTCCGACGATTGCCGTCTTATAGCCTCTGCGTCTTGCCACTTTTGCGTGCCATATTCTTAAAGGAAGGCTTTCCCTTGTTTTGCTTCTCAACACGGCATGGGCGCTTTGTATACCGACTCTTCGCACTTCGCTTCTTCCTTCACGGGTTATATGGCCATATTCTGTCCTCTCGCCGCTTGAACGTACTGTGGGAACTAATCCGCAATAACTTGTAAGTTCTTTTGCGCGCCTGAAGCGTTTTACCTCGCCTATGGCTGCCTGTATAGTCCTGGAAGATATTTCCCCCATACCCGGGATGCTTTTTATGAGTTCTATATCTTTACTGTTGTATTGCTTTATTCGTTTTTCCAGTTTTAGCTTTTCCTCGAGCATATTGTCTATTACGCCTCTATATCTGGTCATTATCTCTTTCACATGATTGGGTAAATTAAGCCTGTTCATTGACGAGAAGTAATCGGCCGTTTTAAAATGTCTTGTTTTAAGAGAATATCCCTCTTGCCTCAGGAGTCCTCGTATATAGTTCATAAGATTCGTGTATCCTTTTATAACTTGATGCCTTGCCTGTATAAGATCCCTGAGTTCTCTATCCTTTCCCTGCGACATGTGTACTCTTTCGGGAAGAGCGTTGATCCTTAAGAGTTCGCTTAATATGCCCGCGTCTATTTTATCGGTCTTTCTTTTTGAGTCAGCTATTGCTTTTACCTTATTCGGATTCACCACGTATACCTCTATGCCCATCTTTGTTAATAAGTCGTATATCCACCTTGTGCTTCCGCCCGCTTCCACCGCTACTATTATCTTTTTACCTTTGTACTTACTGAGTGTTTCTTTGATGCTTCTTGGATTTGTTGGTATTTCCCTAGATTCTACCTTCCTACCCCTCCGGTCTCTTACATACAAAAAACTTCCTTTACTTGCAACGTCAAATCCTGCATAATACATATGCTACCCCCTTTCTTTAACCTAGGGGGCATTATACACTGTATTATGTCCCCGGGGTAGCACTACTCATAGTATCTCCCTTTATATGATTACGCCGATTTCAGGATGATCACGCAGATCGTAATCTGTGTAATCATAATTTAATCTGTGTAATCTTTTGTTCTATTCAGCGGTTACTTTTATTTTTTCAAGCTCATTCTCGTTTATCTCTACCTTGGCGGTGTCCCGCAGGCCGTCTACCCAGTCTCCGAGGGATGCCTGCATTTTTTCATTATAAAGGTCTTCTTTTATTCCCGGAGCAAGCTCTTCCATGCTTCCTGAAGTGATCATGCCGTCCTCAAGCATTTCAGTATAACGCGCCCTTATTTCGTTATCCGTAACGGTTATTGCGCCGGATAGCTCGGCGGCTTTCTTCTGTATTAAAAGTTTAAGAAGCGCCTGTTCCCAGTACCTTTCTATCTCCTTCATGAATTTCGGGTCCTTGTCAAAGTTCTGTTTCTGCGCTTCCTGAAGAAGGATTTTCTTTGTTATCATGTCGTCCAGAAGAAGCTTCTTGGCTATTTCCGGGTTTTGCACGATGTCTTTATTGCTTATGGTTATATCCGCTTCGCTTTTAAAGTCATCAGCTGTAAGGTTATAATTATTAATTTTTGCTACGACAGGCCCGATCTCCGCTTTTTTATTTTCGCACCCGGTAAAACTTACGCACGCGATAACAAAAAACACAATAGCCATGAAAATCTTATTCA
>CAZFLU010000232.1:0-1766 GCA_964519195.1 uncultured Planctomycetia bacterium
GGAATATTAAGCGTTTCATTGCATAATATTGTAGATTTTAATTTTCACATACCGGCAAATATGATAGTAGTTGTTATATTCACCGCGATAATAATGAAAGAAGGACGTGAGGTTGCGTAACCTTGACATGAATGCGGTTATTGTGTATACTAATATGTGTAATAGTTTAGTTATAACTAAATAAAAATACATATTATGAATAAAAAATTCTATACTGATTTACAAATAAGAGAGATATTTCACCTTGAATTTCTGCGCAGGTTCGACAGAAAGATCAAAGCCGGTTCATACGCGGTGAAAGGTGGAGCTAATTTCAGGTTTTTCTTTAAAAGTGTCAGGTATTCAGAGGATATGGATATTGACATAAAAGGAGTTCGCGTAGATGCTCTTCAAGGCGCGGTTATGAGCGTATTAGAGAACGCGGATCTAAAAAACACCTTAAGATCATATGATATAAATGATATCGTGCCTCCTGATATGGCGCGCGCGAAACAGACAGAAACAACTCAAAGATTCAAGGTCCATCTTATAACTTTTTCCGGTGAGGACCTGTTTACAAAAGTCGAATTCTCAAGAAGAGGGATCAGGGGAAGCGTAGTTACGGAAGACATATCAGTAGATATCCTGCATGCCTATAAAATGCCTCCTCTTATTGCGCCTCATTATGATGCTTCTTCCGCGGCCGCGCAAAAAATAAAGGCTCTTGTGACAAGGACGGCGATCCAGGCGCGGGATGTTTTTGATCTGTATATCATAGCTCCACAGCTTGATTCGGAGGATGTGAAAGCAAACAAAAACGATATTCAGGAAGCTCACGATAATTTATTTCAGGTTAATTTTGAACAATTCCGGGATACCGTGGTCTCGTATCTTAAGCCGGAAGACCAAAAATTATACGGCGCGGCAGATAGATGGGATGAGATCAAGCTTAATGTCGCCTCCTTTCTGGAGAACGCGGGTGGCCCCGAATGAGAAAAACAAGCATTCTAAGATCTATAAGAAAATTACGCCGCCCCGTATTTACAACGCGGGAGCTGGCGCGCGTTTCAGATAAATCGCTGTCTACGACAACTCAATCGCTTAAATTTTTGGAAGGCGAAGGCGCTGTCCGCAAGATATATAGGGGGATTTGGGCGGATACGGCTCATCCGGGGATAAGCGCTTATGCCGTTATACCTTTTCTCGTGCCCGGGCACCGCGCTTATGTTTCTTTTGTAAGCGCCATGCATCTACATAATATGATAGAACAAATACCGCAGGTGATAACACTTGCGTCAACCGCGCATACGAAAAAAATAAATACTACAATAGGCGCGTTCAGCATACATCAGATCGGGCCGGTATTTTTCAAGGGGTTCGATTGGTATAAAAAAACAGGAGATTTTTTGATAGCGGAACCTGAAAAAGCCCTGGTTGACAGCTTGTATCTGTCAGCTTATAAAAAAAAGCAATTCGGCTATTTTCCGGAGCTTTCGTTTCCGAAAGCATTTAGTTCTAAAAGAGCGAGATATTGGGCAGGTATAATACCAAATCCAAGGGTAAAAGAGAGCGTTAAAAGAAAGTTAAATGTTATAATTGACAGCAACATCACGTAACCTTACGTAACGTTACGTAACATCTAAAACAATGCTTAAAGAAAAAGATAAAATAATACGCCGGGCAATGATACTCTTTGACGGAGCCGCGATCTCAATTTCTTTTTTTATAGCGTATTTTTTAAGGATGCACTTCAAGGTTCTGTACAGGATAGATTTTATTCCGCGCGT
>CAZFLU010000232.1:1776-2020 GCA_964519195.1 uncultured Planctomycetia bacterium
GTTGTGTCACGCTCGGCGGCCATAATAGAAGATTACATCCTGATGCTGATTTTTATTGTGCCGCTCTGGTGCGCGACCCTTTATTTAGCGGGCATGTACCGCTCGCTTCGCACGAAAACCTTACTTGAAATTATATGGGTAATCATAAAAAGCGCGTTTTTTACAACTTTAGCTTTTGGAGGTATTGTATTTCTTTTTAAGTTTACTTTCGTAAGCCGCGTATTTTTCGCCATGTTTATAGCAA
>CAZFLU010000233.1:0-2015 GCA_964519195.1 uncultured Planctomycetia bacterium
GCGGAGAAACGGAAGAAGTCGTGAAACTTCTTCCGATAGTAAAAAAAATAGGCGCCGCGCTTGTAGCTTTTACTGGGAACACAAGATCAACGCTTGCCAGAAACGCGGATTTCATGATAGATGTTTCGGTTAAAAAGGAAGCCTGTTCGCTGGGGCTCGCGCCTACGACTTCAACTACTGCCATGCTTGCCATGGGGGACGCGCTTTGCGTAACGCTGCTTGACAGAAAAGGTTTTAAGGAAAAAGACTTCGCGCTTTATCATCCGGGAGGAGCCCTGGGCAAAAAGCTTCTCCTTAAAGTGGCGGACATAATGCGCACAGGAAAAGATAGCCCCGTTGTAAGCGAAAACTCTAAGGTGAAGGATGTTCTCTTAAAGATCACTAAAGCGAGGGCCGGCTCCGCCAGCGTAGTAGATAAAAAAGGGAAGCTTTCGGGCATTTTCACCGATGGCGACCTAAGGCGGCACCTCGGCTCAAAGATCAATATAGCGAACAGAAGAATAAAAGACGTAATGACAAAGCGCCCAACTTGTATCAGCAAAGAAAAGCTTGCCGCGGAGGCTTTTCAGACCCTGCGGGCGAAAAAGATAGATGAGCTTCCGGTGGTGGACGGTAATAACAGGCCCATAGGGCTATTGGATGTTCAGGATATACTAAAATCCGGGCTCGTATGACAGACATAATCCAACGTGTTAAAAAAATAAAGCTTCTACTTCTTGACGTGGACGGCGTTCTCACCGACGGAAGGATCGTGATCGGCAGCTACGGCGACGAGATAAAGAACTTTGACGTGAACGATGGCCTCGGGATAATGCTTCTTCGCCGCGCGGGATTAAAATGCGTTATCATAACCGCCAAGTGTTCGCGGGGCGTAAAGATAAGGGCAAAACAGCTTCGCATCGATAAGGTGTACGAAAATCATTATAAGATCAGGTCCCTGGAAAATATAAAGAAAAGATTCAAGGTAAAAGAAGAAGAGATCTGTTTTATTGGGGATGACCTGATAGATATACCGATACTTAAAAGAATAGGCCTCGCGGTTTCCGTTCCTGATGCCATGGAAGAGGTAAGGAAAATATCACATTATGTAACCAAAAGAAGAGGCGGCCGCGGAGCTGTCAGGGAAATGTGCGAACTTATTTTAAAAGAACAGGGCAAATGGGAAAAAGCAACCAAGAGATATTTTGAATAAAGTAGAACGCAAGGCGCGTATATGTATGAAATCAAAATAGTAGAGGAATTTTCCGGGGCTCATAACCTGAGAGAATATAAAGGTAAATGCGAATCCCTGCACGGCCATAACTGGAAAGTAGAAGTTTCGCTCGCGGATCAAAAACTTGACACCAAAGGCATGCTCATGGATTTCAGCGACCTCAAGAAGCTCCTTAAGAAAATCCTTGAAGAGATGGACCATAAATACTTGAATGACCTGCCGTTTTTTAAAAAAGAAAATCCGACTTCAGAAAATATAGCTTTTTTTATCCACGAAAAACTTTCCGGGGAAATACAGGGAAGAAAAATCAAAGTTTCAGTTTGGGAAACAGCTAATTCAAGAGCCAGCTTCTCAAGGTAGTTTAGTGAAACAAGCAATAGTTCTCCTATCAGGCGGCATAGATTCCGCCACGGTCCTTTACATCGCGAAAAAAAAGGGCTTCAAGGTTCTGGCGCTTATTTTTGATTATGGGCAGAGGCACAAAAAAGAGATACTTTCCGCGAAACGTCTTGCCAAAAAGTCGGGCTCAAACTACAAAGTCATAAAGCTTCCGTTTTCCTGGAAGGGATCGAGCCTTTTGGATAAAAATATTAAAATTCCAACCGATCGAAAAGAAGAAGAAATATCCGGATCCATACCTTCAACTTACGTGCCCGCGCGCAATATAGTATTTTTAAGCATTGCGCTTTCGATGGCGGAAGCGACAGGCGCTGAAGCCATATTTATAGGCGCGCATACAGAAGATTATTCGGGCTATCCCGATTGCAGGGGAGAATTTTTCGACGCGTTCCGCGAGGTTATA
>CAZFLU010000234.1:0-2007 GCA_964519195.1 uncultured Planctomycetia bacterium
AAGCGCCCCCACAGTTACCATAAGAGTACTTACAAGCATTGAAACTATGCCGTATGAAGACTTAACATAAGAAGAGGGGTTCCAAACAGCGCTAAAAAGAAACTCTTTAATATTGATTTCTTTGAACGCAGGGATTGACGTAAAAGCAAGCAGAAAAAATATTCCTATAAGAATAATTACTACCAATAATCCGTTAAGAAAAAAGAGGCTATGAATTATTTTCTCTCTTATTTTAATCATTCAGATTCATAGCCTCTTTTTTTCGTATTATTATAATCCTGCGCTTTTTTCGTTAAATTCTACATACTCATTAGGTAAAACAAAAAATCCTTCTTCTTCAACGATCCTTTGACCTTCAGGACTCAATTCAAAAATCATAAAATCTCTTACAGCCCCTTTTGGAGTTCCATTAACATATTGATTTAACGGACGGGCTATAGGATATTTACCACTTTTTACATCAGACACATTAAGCGGACTAGCATAATCAGCTCCTGGGCGCGAGGCTACTTTGACTACTGTAATGCCCGTTGCATCTTTAACATAGCCTACACCAACATATCCGATCCCAGACTTATCCTGCTTACATGCTTCAACAATTTGCGCATTACCATTCATTCTCCTCATAGAAGAAGAGTAATCACCTTTAAGCACTGCTTCCATAAAGAAAACAAATGTGCCGGAATTGGATTGTCTTCCATAAAGAGTTATAGGCATATCAGATCCGCCTACTTCTTTCCAGTTTTTTATTTCACCTCGAAAGATCTTTCCTATTTCATCCATAGTAAGCTTAGTTACAGGATTTCCGGAATTAGTTATAACACTAAGTCCGTCCAGTGCGATAGCGACTCGTTTAGGATTAATGCCCATGCCTGTTGCCCTTGCCACTTCCGCATCTTTCATAACACGCGATGCATTAGCTATATCGCATTTATTATTAATAAGCGCTGCTATTCCTGTACCGGAGCCCCCTCCTGTAATTGCTATATAGGTACCCGGGTTTTTCTCCATGTATACCTCACTTAGCCTTTGTACAAGATTAATAAGGGTATCAGATCCTTTTATCTGTACCATCTCTCCGGCAAACCCGGTACTTCCGGCAAAACAAAGAAGTACCGAGATCGAAATTATTATAGATATAATTTTTTTCATTTTTATCAACCTCCTTTATTGTAAAACTACAATGTGACAACTGTGTGACAACTCTGTTAATTTTTTGTAACGCAATTAAAAGTCTACCTGGTATCTCATCTGGAATATATCTGCATACCCAACGCCATTTCTGTTGGAATGTATATAGTTTGCCATAATTCTCATATTAGGATTCCAGTACCAGTTTAGCCCTACAGTTGTATCATTCATAATGCCACCATCTATATCGTGGTTCTTTAGATCTATCCCTGACCAACGTAGTGCTAATTCCCAAGCGCCTATAGACTTCCAGTCCCCATCAAAAAGTTTTGTAATATTCAGATTATTTTTAGGCTTTACCCTTGAAAAAGTACCACCCGAGTTACTGTAGGGCCTATGCTCCCCTGTTAGAAAATACCCTATTTGTCCATAGCCGCCATAGAAATAATTATCGCCTCCTTTTCTATCTGCAAAAGATTGAATAAATTCACCTTCTGCGTGCAATGGGCCATAAACAATAGCTGCCTCAAGGCCTGCGAGGTTTGCATTTTTGGCGGGGAAAGAACCTGTGTTTACAAAACGTGGAGCCAAATGAGTTTCGGGACGTTCTCTATACCTAAGAGTCGAGTGCGGAGCTCTGTAACTATAAGCAGCGCCAAGGTGTACAAGCTTCTTGCCGCTATCTTTATACCATGGAAGGCCTGTAATCCTGGTTGTAAAGTTAAATTCGTTTGAGCTTGCATCGCCAAAATTATCCGCATCACGAAAGATTCCTAAAGCATAAGTCATTCTGGGATGTTTAGAATCACCTAAAAAGGCATTGCTTAAACCTATGCCTATATTACGTCCGGGAGAAAAAGCATTAGGCAATGCTCT
>CAZFLU010000235.1:0-1960 GCA_964519195.1 uncultured Planctomycetia bacterium
GCTTTATTTTGACCTCTTCAGATACGCTATCTTCCATTTGAGCCGCTTCTGTTCCGCTTCTCGTAGAATACTTAAATAAATACGCTGAGTCGAACTTGACCTTCTTTAAAATGTTTAACGTTTCTTTGAAATCGCGTTCTGTTTCGCCCGGAAAACCGACTATTATATCCGTAGAAAGCTTCAGACCCGGAACGGTCTTTCTTGCTTTTTTAACAAGCCCCAGGTACCTGGACCTTGTGTAGCCCCGCTTCATATTTTTTAATATCTTAGCAGAACCGGATTGCAAAGGCAAGTGCAGATGTTTTACGACTTTTTCACAATCGCGCATGGTTTCAAAGAGCTCTATTGAGGCATCCTTCGGATGGCTGGTGAGAAAACTAATTTTTTTAATGCCGGATATATCATTGATAGTCCTTAGGAGTTTTGAAAAACCGGAAGCCTGCAGCTTGAAGCCTGCAGCTTGAAACTTGTATGAATTCACGTTCTGCCCTAAAAGCGTTATTTCTTTTATGCCTTTTCCCGCGAGGCGCTTTATTTCTTTTATTATATTTTCCTGGGAACGCGATCTTTCCCTGCCCCTTACGTAAGGAACAATGCAATAAGTGCAAAAATTATTGCATCCATGCATTATGGAAATATAGGCGTGCCTTGAGCTTTCAGTATAAGAAGTTTCTATTTCCGGTATGTGCCCGTCTATATTATCAAGCGCTATTACTTTTTCGTTCCGCGCTTTTTCTACAAGCTCCGGAAGGCGCGATATTTCCCCTGTCCCGCATATAATATCAAGATCAGGCAGCCTTTTAAAAAGTTTTTCTTTTAAAGCCTGTGCGGCGCACCCTATCATTCCATAGATCCTGTTCTTATGCTTATGCATGAGCTGGCCCATAGCTTGCACGGCCCGCTCTTCAGCGTGGCTGCGTACGGAACAGGTGTTAAAAATTATTACATCAGCCTTTTTTGCGTTTTCGGTAATGGTATATCCATTATCAGCAAAAAGGCCTTTAATAAATTCCGAGTCCTTCTCGTTCATCTGACAGCCGAAGGTACGGATGTAGATTTTTTTATTCATGGTTCCAATAAAGCTTTTGTTATTTCTTTGTCCGCTGCTATTTTTAATCCATCGGCTATCTTCTTCTGCCATTTTACAGGAAGCGATTTCATAATCTTTTTAACTTCGGCTGCCTCGCCTTTCTTGATTAATACTTTTAATATTTCGATCGCAGAATTTTAGTATGCCGGCTTCATTAAACCGTCTTAAAATTTCAAAGCGTAGATCACGCTGCTTCTTTTCCACGCAATGCCCTCTTTATAAATTTAATCTGATCCTTAACTTGTGACAATAGCTTCTTATATTTATTGAGCATTTTTCTTTGTTCGGCGTAAGCCTTTTTTACTTCTTCCGAGATGGGTCCTTTATATATAAATTTCACTTTCTTGCCTTGCCTCTTTACCAGATAATAATAATAACGCTTGCCTATCTTCTTGCGTATAAGACAGCCTTTGATTTTACCGATTTCTCTCTCATAGCCTTTCAGCATATCCTGAGAGTTTTCCAGCTCTTCTTTCAACACACCTTTAATCACACCCATGTTAATCCTCCCTTACCAAACATAATGCTAATAAAATTATACTTTGTTTGGTAATAATGTCAAGTGTTATCTTACCTAACAATTTTCAATTATTAATGAATTTTGTATGGTAAGCTACTGGCAGGCATTTCATTTAAGTTAACGCTTCGGCGATCCTCTCCATAGTCTTGCTATAAAGTACACATCGGCCATCCGAAAGTATAAAAAATAGGTGTGACCCCTTTTTTATTTTTTATATAACCTCCTGTGAAAAACTGATTATTCAAAATAATATTTTTCCCACTCATCGCTGAGCAGAATATGCGGGATAACTTTTTCTGATACTTTCTTAAATTCCCCATCTTGATATTGCCAGCTCTCAATGCGATATT
>CAZFLU010000236.1:0-1900 GCA_964519195.1 uncultured Planctomycetia bacterium
GCCATAGTCGGGGTCACACCTCGGAGGTGTGCGCTTCCGAGGAATGACCGGATAAATGATCAAAGTCAAGCCCCGGGGTCATGTTTTAATTTACCCGTTAAGTCCTTAATCGATCTTATTCTTTTCTCGCGTAAATACTTCTTTATGCCGTTTATAATTTCAAGCGGAGCCTTCGGGTTTACAAAATTAGCCGTGCCTACCTGTATTGCGCTAGCACCGCACAATATGAATTCTATAGCGTCTTTCGCGGTCATTATGCCGCCTGTTCCTATTATGGGGATTTTTACGCTGTTATACACATCATGAACGCATTTTAAGGCTAAAGGCTTAATGGCCGGGCCGCTCAAGCCGCCGGTGACGTTGCCGAGCTTCGGTTTCATGGTCTGGATGTCAGCCAGCATGCCGGGATAGGTGTTTACTAAGGATACCGCATCCGCGCCTGCCCGTTCGGCGGATCTTGCTATCGTCTTTATATCCGTCACATTCGGCGATAATTTCACTATAAGGGTAAGCCGGGTAAGTTTTCTAAGTTTTGACACTATTTTTTTAACGGCGGATTCATCCTGCGCCAGTAAAGAAAATTTGGCCTTTTTATGAACTACGTTCGGGCAGGAAAGATTAAGCTCGATCGCGGCCACGCAGGGTATACCGGATAGGCTTTTTATCATTTCCCCGAATTCGCGCCCGCTGTCTCCGGCGATGCTTATGATTGCGGGTATTTTGAGTTTTTCGAGATAAGATACCTTTTTGAAAACAAAGTCTTTAAGGCCGTCGTTATCAAGCCCTATGGAATTCAAGAGTCCCGACGGTGTTTCGCAAATCCTGGGAGGAGGATTTCCTTCCTGCTTTTTTAAAGTAATTGTTTTTGTAACCAGGGCGCCGAGTTTATTTATGTCGATTAAATCTTCCAGCTCCTTCCCGAAGCCCGCGGTCCCGGAGGCAAGGATTACCGGGTTTTTCAATTCAAGCCTTCCTATATTTACACCTGTCCCCTGTCCTCTGTTCTCTGTCTTCTGTCTTCTGTTTTTTGTCTTCTGTCTCATTAATCCCAAACGATCTCCCCTGCATCAAATACCGGACCATCCTTACAGACCATTTTATAGCCGCGTTTTGTTTTCACCGCACACCCCAGGCATGTTCCCGTACCGCACGCCATGTATTCTTCCAGGGATATCCGGCACGGGATTTTATATTTTTTTGCTATTTTTGATAAGGCTTTCAGCATGGGTTTTGGGCCGACTGCGTAAATCGTATTGCGTATTGCGTATTGCGTATTGCGTAATTTCCTTTTAAACAAATCCGTTACTACGCCCTTGTGACCCTTGGAGCCGTCTTCAGTGGCTACGTGGACTTTTACGCCTAGTTTTCTGAAGTCTTTTTCACAGACTATGTGTTTTTTCGTTCGGGCACCGATAAAGGTAACAAGGTGACAAGGCGACAAGGCGACAAGCGATCTGGCTACGGCATATAGCGGTGCAACACCGTGGCCTCCGGCCACGAGAATTACTTGTAGCTTGTCACTTGTCACTTGTAACCCTGTGTCAAAGCCGTTACCCAGTGGGCCGAGAATATCCAGCTTTTCGCCTCTTTTCTTCTCTGAAAGAACTTTTGTCGCTTTGCCTACGACCTTATATAGGATTTCGATATAATTCTTTCCGATTTTGTGCACGCCGAAGGGTCTTCGAAGTAAGGGTTCATAAGAATTGTTTATTCTTATATTGAAAAACTGACCCGGCTTCACTTCTCCGGCGATCCCGGGCGCTTTAAACGCCAATACAAAATGATCGGCTGCTATTTTTTTATTCGATATTATGCGCGCTTTGAACTGTTGCACGTTGTTTAGTCTTGACCTTTTTTTCACCTCCGAGGAATGACCGAAGCCATAGTCGGGGTCACACCT
>CAZFLU010000237.1:0-1891 GCA_964519195.1 uncultured Planctomycetia bacterium
CGTGGCGCGATTTTTGTTATCAGTAAGCACATCTACGAGTATGGCAATGCCTGAAGGGCCGTATCCTTCATAGGTTACTTCTTCGTAATTCACGCCCTCGAGTTCGCCTGTTCCTTTCTTTATCGCGCGGTCAATGTTGTCGGCAGGCATGTTAGCGTCTTTCGCGCGCTGCACGGCTAATCTAAGGCGCGGGTTTGCGTCCTGGTTCCCGCCGCCCTGACGCGCGGATACTGTTATTTCGCGTATGAGTTTGGTAAAAAGCTTTCCTCTTTTGGCGTCCGCGGCGCCCTTTTTGTGTTTAATAGATGCCCATTTACTGTGTCCTGACATTTAATTACTCCTCTTCAGCTTATGCGCTAGCTTCTTGCTTAGCTTGTTTTGCTTTTTCTATTATGGCCTGCGCTACGTTTGAAGGCACTGCCTCGTAATGCGAAAAACGCATTGTATACGTGCCCCTCCCGCCTGTTAGCGATTTTAATTCATTGGCCCATTTATACATTTCTTCCAGAGGGACCTGCGCCTTTACTATCTGCGCTCCGGAACCGGGCTCCATTCCCATGATCCTTCCGCGCCTTGAGTTCAGGCTGCCTGTTATGTCACCCATGTTCTCGTCAGGCACCGTAACCTCAACATCCATTATCGGCTCAAGAAGAACGGGCTTTGCCTTTAAAATCGCTTCTTTGAACCCTGTTCTTGCGGCTATCTGAAAAGCTATATCTTTTGAGTCTACGGGGTGAGTTTTTCCGTCATAAACAACGGCCCTTACGTCAACAAGCGGAAAGCCCGCCAGAGCGCCTTCTGACATTGCGGTTTTTATTCCTTTTTCACAGCTTACTACGAACGGCCCGGGTATGGACCCGCCTACTACATCGTTCACGAATTCAAAGCCTTTACCCCGCTCAAGAGGTTCAACCCGAAGCCACACTTCGGCAAACTGGCCCGCTCCTCCGGACTGCTTTTTATGCCGATGCTGGGCATCGCCTTTTCCGAGTATTGTCTCTTTATAGGCCACCTTCGGCGTTCCCATGTCAACCTGAACGCCATACCGGTTCTTGAGCCTGTTCATCATTATTTTTATATGAAGGTCTCCCATGCCGGAAACAACAAGCTCTTTTGTCTGCGCGTCTCTTTCAGCTTTGAAGCTCGTATCCTCCGCGGTAAGTTTATGAATGGCTCCTGATATTTTATCTTCATCTGAACGCGTTTTGGGTTTGATAGAAAATGATATCGCCGGTTCCGGAAAACTTAAAGGCGGAAATACAACAGGTTTTTTATCGCTCGATAACGTATCGCCTGTCAGCGTGTTTTTCAATTTTGAGCAAGCGGCGATATCCCCGGCTGATACAGAACCCGCCTGTTGTTGTTCTTTTCCTTGAAGGAAAAATATCTGGCCGGCTTTTTCAGATGATTCTCGCGTGCTGTTGTAGAATGAGGCATTGCTGGACAGACTGCCCGAAAAGACCCTGAAAACCGATATCTGGCCTATATAAGGGTCGGATATGGTTTTAAAAAGTCTGGCGCTGAAAAAATCAGAATCGGCTTTTACTTCTAATGTTTCATTGCCCTTAGGATCTGTTGCCTCTCTGGCCGGTCGGTCGGATGGGGACGGCATTTCCTGCATTATAAAATCTATGAGTTCCTTCACGCCTATGTTAAGAATGGCGGAACCCGATATGACAGGTATTACCTTGTTCTGCAGCACGGCTTTTGAAAGCGCGCTCTTTAGCTCGTCCTGGCTAAGCTCGCCTTTTTCAAGATATTTTTCTAAAAGCGCGTCATCCGACTCAGCAACGTTCTCGACAAGGGCTTCGGCCGCTTTTTCCGCCTGCGCTTTAGCATCGCCTGATAACTGTTCGATTTTTTCCTTGGTCATTAAGTTCGTTATATCTTT
>CAZFLU010000238.1:0-1885 GCA_964519195.1 uncultured Planctomycetia bacterium
ATGGAAGAACGTTACGCTAAAGGTGTATACCTTCCCGCAATACGCGAAAAATTCAAAGGGACATTAATATATGAAATGGTTATACGCGATCATTATGACGAAAAAACTAAAACAGGCGGTCTTCAGAATGCCGTAGGCGAACTTGAGTATCTGGCGCAGCATGGCGTAAAGGCGATCTCTTTAATAGGCCTTGCCGAACATACGGGTCAACCTTATGTGATCGTTAACCCTATGAATATAGACTGGCGCGCGGGAACATTTGAGGATTTTAAAAAATTCATCGCGGTAGCCCATGAAAAAGGCATAACAGTAATCACGGACTGGATAGTTAACCAGCACGTTCCAAAAACAAGCCCGCTTTGCGAACAAAACCCCGAAGAATATCTGTACACTAATGTCAGTGACGGGAACTACGGACTGGACCCTGATAAAAAAGTCAAGATCTATCGCGGACAGCATTTGAATATATCCGCGCAGGAGACGCTTCTAAGAATAGAGCGCGGTAAGAAACTGATAGAAAAATTAAAAAACATGAGCCAGGAAGAACTGCGCGCTAAAAAAACCATAACGATAGACGGAATGGATATTGCCTTTGAGATCAGTGACAGAGCGAAAGAAGGCGGGCATCAGCCTGTTATAGTAAAGGGTGATAGCGCTGTGCTCTTCCGGGTTTCGGCAACAGATATGGTAGGGGCCTGGCACTGGGATTCTCTTGCCCAGCCGGACCTGGGGATGAAGGAAGTTTACGAAAGGGGGATGAGGATAGGAAAGTTCTGGCTTGACGCCGGGCTTGACGGATTCAGGGTAGACGCGCCCATGTCAGGCATGCCCGAAAGAATAGAAGATAATTGGGGCATAAAAACAGACGTTAATCTGATAGAATTATTCATTCGCGCTATGCGAGGTAAAAATCCGGAAACGTTTTTCCTTTTTGAGACCCTTGATCCCAAATATTACGAGGAGGTATTTAAAGTAACAGAGTATACTAATTGCGCGGCTTACAATTGGGGCTGTACGGATCCGGCAATGAAAGCATTCTTAGAGCCCGGATACGTAGGAGATTTTGATATGTATCTGGCAAGCCTAGAAAGGCCCGAAGGACAGGATCCCCGCATGCCAGAACACATTTTACATATTATGCTTGAACACGATGCCATTGACCATGAGTACGCGATATATAAGGATATTTCATTCCATCACAGAACGCTTCTTTATTTTCTTTTTAACTTTCTTCCCGGTTACAAAATGGCGTTTAACGGGGAAATATACGGCATGGAACATAAATATAAAAACAGCGTTACAGACACCGCTCCTGCGCCGCGCCTTGAAAATGCCGAAAGAAGCCGCAAACGTATCCGGGAAAAAATATTCGAACTTCCAAAATTATACGCAGCCATGACAGACGGTGTTTATGATCATTTGAATACGAGCACACCCGGTAACGCTATAGGCGTTGCGAGATACAATGATGATGAGGTCCTTATAGGCGTCGTCAGCATGACAGGCGAACGCGGGTGGTCCAAGTTTGACATCAAGAACGCGCTTCGAAGGCATGGCGTAACAGATGACAATATGCGTTCAGTGTATTATGTCAAAGAAAGCATGAAGCTGGGTAATGATAAAACAGAATGGGAGGAAAAAGAGCCTGTCGTGATCAACGCGCGTTCTATCTGGGATCACGGAATAAGTTCAGATCATGCCGGGCCTTTTGGATGCGAATTCATAAGACTTAAGAAAGTTCAAAAACCAGCGACGCCGGCCGTTTCAGATACCCCCTCGCCGGAGGTCGTAAAAGATGACGCGGCAGCATGCCTGTGGACCTTTTATGATAATGGGCATTTTTCAAATAGACCCGCTACACGCTCGCAAATTATACGAGAAAGAG
>CAZFLU010000239.1:0-1879 GCA_964519195.1 uncultured Planctomycetia bacterium
GTATGTTCCTGATGCTGGGCATGCGAAGGGGCGGAAGCTCTATATAGAAAAGCGATTTTTTACCTTTGATTATTTTGTTCAGCAGGAAACCCGACACGCTAAAAACAACACTTATCGTAATAAACCAGATAAGAAGAGCGTGGCCTTTTTTTGAAAGCACTCCCAGCATTACGCCAAGCTGGGCCGAACAGGGGACGCTGAGCGACAAAAGAAAAGTGGCGATGATCCTTTCGCGCTTGGTAGGAAGTATACGGGTTACCATGGTTGCCATGGTGTCGCATCCAAGGCCCAGGACGATGGGGATAACAGCCTTCCCGCTTAAGCCTATTTTCTTGAAAACCCTGTCGAGCATTGCCCCTACGCGAGGAAGATAGCCCGTATCTTCAGCAATGCTGAAAACAAGGAAAAAGATACCGACTATCGGTAAAATTATAGCAAGCGCGTATCTTACGCCAAGCGTGATAATTCCGTATTCTCCTACGAAAAGCTGGTTAACGCTGTCTATGGGCACGAACCTCGTGAAAATAGTTACAAAAAAAGGATTAATATAAGTCTCAAAAATATTTTCCAGATAATCCACCATGACCCCGGAACCGAATTCTCCGACAAACTTATAGAGCCCGTAATATAAAAAAAGCCCCAATATCGGTATCCCGAAGAAAGGGCTCATCGTGAGTCTGCTTAAGAAATATGATATCTTTTTCGAAGCCTGCTTTTTTGTCCTGACAGAAGTGCCCAGCGCCTCAGCCGCCTTCTGCTTTACTATAAGATTAATAGTGTATTCAATAGGCTGGGATGACTTTTTTTCAAGCCCGGATTTTATTTCTTCAAGGAGCCTTATGTTTTCGTTATTTTTTTCAACATAACTCCAGATGTCCTCGTCCCTCTCAAGCAGCAAAAGCGCAAGGGTCCTTTTCGACAAGGTGTATTCCTTGCTTAAAACCGCGCTTATTCTCGTAATAGCTTCCTCTATGAAAAAAGGGTATCTTACTAGCTGTTTCGCGCGCCCGGGGTTAAAAACGTCTATTGTTTCTTTTAATTTATCAATGCCCTTATTTTGCACTGAAATAGTGGGTATTACGGGTATTCCCAGCGAAGCCTCCAGCTCTTTCATATCTATTATAATGCCTTCTTTGGTTGCCTCATCCATGATATTGATGACCAATATTACTGGCAAGCCCGCTTCTATAAGCTGGAGTGTCAAGGGAAGCGTATTCTCAAGATTTTTAGCCGCAGATACATGAAGTACTATGTCAGGAGCCTCATTTATGAGTATTGAACGCGCGACTTTTTCCTCTTCGCTTAAAGGGAGCAAAGAATGCATGCCTGGCGCGTCGATGAGCTCGTATTTTTTACCTTTTATGGAGCATATGGAACGGAAAAGCTCCACAGTTGTGCCCGGGTAATTAGATACTGTCGCGTACCTGCCGCTCAAATTGTTAAAAAGAGAGGATTTCCCTACATTAGGCGCTCCTACCAGAGCTATTTTTTTAGGTCTCATTTTTTTTGGCCTTACATTTTTTGCAGAAGCCCACTATGCGCAGGATGTGACGCACGGGAAAAAATGAGTTCTTTCTGCAGACATTGTCCTGGAGCTTTTCGATCGATCTTTCTTCGAATTCTATTATTTTCCCGCATCCGAGACAGTATATGTGGTCGTGATGTCTTGAAGGCTCGCCCGGTTCATAGTAAACGCGTTCTTCCCCGAGGTCAATGGCCCGGAGAAGGCCTTTTTCAGAGAAAAGTTTAAGGGTCCGGTACACGCTTGCGCGGGAGGGGCGGTGTTTTCTGCGCTTTAAATGCGACAGGAGCTCGTCGGCTGAAAAGTGACGCTGCTTTATAGAGAACATGGCTTCTACAACCTCACCTCGCGCGGCCG
>CAZFLU010000240.1:0-1851 GCA_964519195.1 uncultured Planctomycetia bacterium
TCATAGTAGGAATAACCGGGCATGGCAATGTTTCCAAGGGCGTGCATGAAATATTCGAAATACTGAACCCTATCGAGATCCACCCCAGGAATATAAAAAAGTTTATCGAACATCAAAAGGGTAACCGTAACAGTATATATAAAATAGTCTTTCTAAAAGAAGAGAAGATAAGAAAAAAAACCGGCGATGGTTTTTATATAGAAGAATACGTAGAGCATCCGGAAAAGTTCGAGTCAAATCTGGATAAATACCTGCCATACGTGAATATTCTCATAAATGGCAGCTACTGGGAGCCGCGTTACCCAAGGCTCGTTACTAAAAAAATGATAAATAAATTAAGTAAAAAAAGCAATTTCAGGCTCAAATTCATAGGCGACATAGGCTGCGATGTTAACGGTTCCATAGAGCTTACATACAAAACGACCATACCGGATAATCCCACTTTTACGTATGACCCGAAAGCGAAGGCCTTTGCTGACGGGCACCGGCAAAAAGGAGTTTCAGTTCTCGCAATCGATAATCTTCCCTCCGAGCTGCCAAGAGACGCTTCGCAGCAATTCAGCGCCCTGATACGCGACTACGCGCTTGATATAGCTGAAAGGGGAAGCGTAAAGCTTACCGCGCAAAGAGGCTGTTCGGAAGATATTAAAAAAGCCGTAATAACAGAAGCGGGGAGCCTTACAAAACGCTTTAAATACCTTTCGAAATGCATAAACCAGAAAACCCCCCTACAATACTAGTTCTCGGCGATAAGGCTGATTACGATTCTTATAAAAAATTCAATAAGGAAAAAAAATTTATTAAAAAATCAGGATTTTATTATGTCAAAACAAGTTACCCCGCGCTTTTAAAAAAGGGACTTCCAAAAATAAAAGGCGACAAAGTAATAATTTTCCTATTTTTTCCTTTTTTCTACTGGAACAAGTTCATCGAGAACAGACAGTATAAGGGTATATATGGAAGCAGTATGTTTTTCATAAAATTCCGATCTTTCTGGAAACGAATAAATAGCATTCTTAAAAAAGAGCTTAAAGGCAAGAATATTTTTTTCATGAACGAACCCCTTTTATGCGCCGAATACAGGGATAAAAAAGCGCTTGGGTCGGTTCTTAAAAGGTCCGGATCGCCGTTCCCAAAAAGATATGATCTGAAGAGTGTAAGAGAAACGGAAAAGCTTCTGAAGAAAGGGCACAATCTTTTCATGAAACCGCGCTACGGTTCCATGGGTAAAGGCATAACTTTTCTAAGCTGGGCTTCGTGGAAAACTAATTTTGGATTTAAAAAAGGAAAGATAATAAGCAGAAAATCCGATAAAGGCTGGCGTTTCACGGATGTTACCGGGAACAGGGGCTTTCTCGGAAAACTTATAAATAATCAAAATATACTTACGGAAGAAGAGATCAGGTCAGCCCTCTTAAATGATTCAAAAATCGATCTCCGGGTCTACGTGGTTTTTGGCAGGGTTGTTTACATATATCCCAGGAGGAACAAGGTAAAGAATATAACTACGAACATAACCCAGGGCGGGAAGGGCGACCCCGAGATACTGAAGAAATTACCGCGCCCGCTTATTCAAAAAATAAGAAAACTTAGCGAAAGAACCGCGAAAGCGCTTTCGCTTAATTTTGTAGGCATGGATATCATGATAGGCGAAAATCTTAAGGACCTTTACGTTATTGACGTGAACGTGTTCCCGGGGCTCCCAAAGAGAAGAACATTCAATATATCGAAAAAGATCATTGAGATGTTGAGCAAAAAAGATATAGGATATCAAGCGGCGGATGATGGTATAATATGATAGGATCAGACGGGAGATAAAAATGGACCTTACGAAAGAAATACCGGCCTGGA
>CAZFLU010000241.1:0-1841 GCA_964519195.1 uncultured Planctomycetia bacterium
ATCAAGGTCTGTCATTATTTCTTTGCCCATGAATTTCGCGACATGCTTTTCATGGAAAACATTGCCTATTTCATATTGCCTTTTTATGATCTCGTTGGTCCTTTCGGTAAAAGGGTAAACATCTATTGCTTTCTGGTAAGCCTGGAACGCCAGAAAATATTTTCCGGCTTCTTCATAAGACCTCCCCATATAATATTGCGCGTCCGGAGCTATTGTCGAATCCTTAAAATAATGGCTAACCCTTCCGAATTCTTCCGCGGCCCGCTTATACTCTTTGTTTTCGAATAATTTCATTGCCCACTTGAATTGCTCTTCGGGGCTGTCCTTGGGCGCGTATTTGGGATTAACCAGTTTTTTGCTTGTGGGTGTCCAGATCCAGAACGCGGATGCGCAGGTATGGACCGCTGTAAGAATGGTAACTATTGTTAAAATTTTTAGGGTTTTGGTATGCATCAGAAGTAAACTATAGCATAGGAAATTTTCTTTGTCAATGTTGACAGCTCTCTTTGTCAGGCAGGAAAACGCGTTCTTTATTTCGCGTTAAATCGCGGTGGTTTCTGCTTGAGCGCTCACGAAGCCGCGGATAAGATCTTTATCTTCTCTTGACATTTCCAGGAACTGGTTGCCGACCTCATAATCATCGCCTACCGGAAGTTTTTTGATCCAGGCGATTTTTGAAACCGCTTTTATGGGCTTGATCACTGACGGGATGTTAAGCTCCACTACCAGGCGGCAGGCTAATGATATGAACCTGTCGCTTCGGAATCTTACTCCGCCTTCGCTCAAGTTCTTCGTAACTGTTCCCCGGTACTCGGCAGCGGATTCCTTTAAGTCTTTATATTTCAAAGGAAAACGGCTTTCGACCCGGCCATATTTTCTTTTATTGTCTAGCGAAGACATTTTTTACCTTTTTTTCTCTTATTTATAATAAGCCTGATAATTTAATTTGATATAAGTGTAACACAATAATATTATGAAGTCAAGTTAAAAAGGAAAAAGCTAGTTTTTAATTATTTTAAGGCGTATCGCGAATATGGTTATCAAAGCATATATAAAATATACATAACTTATTTTAAATGAGGGTATTACAAAAAATGCGAAAGGTATTCCGGAAAAGATTTCAGCTGTTTTTACAAGAATAAATATTAAAAACAAAACGCTATGAGAAAAAAAATGCCCCAGCGCACTTGAGATAAGCGCTGCCGCTATAAAGAGCATGCCCGAGGCCATGCAGGCGGTAAGAAGCGGCACTATCACGAGATTCGCCACTATCGCAACCGGAGATATGATATTAAAATAATACGCGACGAGAGGAAAGAGCCCGAACCAGGCAGCCAGAGATACCGCGAAAGCGGCCACAGCGTAATTTGCCGGATGTTTCGGTTTCTTACATTTCTTTTCATATATCAAGTTTATAAAAAATCTATAAAATGACGGGGAAAATACCATGATGGATAAAACGGCAAGATACGATAAGATAAATCCTATTTCGAAAAGCTGATTAGGGTCCATCGCGAGGAGAAGTATTGCCGAAAGCCCCAGCGAGTTAAAAAGATCTACTTTTCTTCTTGAGATCTCAGAGATCCCTAGTACGGAGAACATGGTAGCGGCTCTTAGTATTGACGGCCGTCCGCCGGCAAGTATTGAATACGCGGCAAGAAAAAATACGCATAATAAAATAGAAAAATTAGTGCCCAGGCGAAGGGTCTTGAGCAGGGCCCGCAACGCAAAATAAATAAGCCCTACATGTAAGCCGCTTATCGCAAGCACGTGAAGCGTTCCGCTATTGGCAAAAATTCGTTTTATGGAAGCGGGCACGTTCTCTCTTTTGCCTAAGAACA
>CAZFLU010000242.1:0-1836 GCA_964519195.1 uncultured Planctomycetia bacterium
TTGTAGAGAACACAGAAAAACTTAAAGAGGCTGTAAAACGCATAAAACGCGTTTTGGAAATGGAAACATAAGGCGCGCATGTCGAAAAAACGCGTTCTCTTAATGTACATATCCGAGAATTCCGGGCACCACAGAGCAAGCGTGTCTATCGAGAACGCACTTAAAAAGCTCTCTGACGACATTGAAACAGTGAGTATCAACTCCTTCTGCTACACAAACCCCATACTTGAGCGCATTGTCAATAGTACATACATGAGCGTGATAAAGCGAAAACCGGAGTTCTGGGGATATCTTTATGATAATCCGGGAATAGTTAAAAAAACCCAGCGCCTCAAGGATTCGATACACAGGTATAATTCGCAGAAAATGAAGAATCTGATAGACAAGGTGGATCCCGACGCTGTCATATGCACGCAGGCATTCCCGTGCGGGATCATGGCTGATTTTAAAAAAACATACGGTTATGATACGTTGCTGGCCGGAGTCCTCACGGATTACGCGCCGCACTCATATTGGCTGTATGATGCGGTGGACATGTATTTTGTCCCCTCCGAAGAAGCGAGAGAACGTCTGATGATAAACGGGATCGCGGATAGCAGGATAACGCTAAGCGGCATACCTATAGACCCAAAATTTACCATGGTAAATGATAAAGGAAAAATAAGGGAAAGCTTTTCTCTTGCAGCGGACGATCCTGTGATTCTTGTCATGGGCGGAAGCCAGGGCCTGGGCCCGATAAGGGACATAATAAGGACCCTGGACAATATAAAAAACAACTTTCAGATAGTCGCCGTAGCCGGAACAAATAAAAAATTGTATCGTTATTTGAGCCGGCTCTCCGGGCGGCTCAAAAAAAGATTGATCGTGATAAGCTATACCGACAGGATAGACGAATTAATGGATGTCTCTTCCGCCATAATTACAAAACCGGGCGGTATAACTATAAGCGAATCCCTGTCGAAAGGCCTTCCTATCTTAATAGTAAGGCCCATTCCGGGGCAGGAAGCCCTTAATACGGAGCACCTCGTAAAACACAAAGTCGGAATTAAGATACAGGCGATGTCGGATCTCGAGACGGTTGTCTCGGAGCTTCTTTCAAACAGGGACGCGCTTTTCTCGATGCAGCAACGAGCCAAGGAAAGCGCAAAACCGGACAGCGCTTTTAAGGTAGCTCACGCCATTCTTGAAAGGATCATGTAGCATGCTGTATTATCTGTATCGCATAGGAAGAATTTTAGCGTTAAGCATTCCCCTTGAGATATGCTACAAGATCGCGATCTTGCTGGCTGATATTTATTTTATGTTCGCTAAAAAAGATAGAACGAACATGGAGGCAAACCTGCGCGTCGTGCTGGGGACAGGCGATAAAAGAGTGCTGCAGGAAAAAGCCCGGGAAGCATTCCGTAACTTTGCCAAATACCTTGTTGACTTTTTCAGGTTCTCGAAACTTGGCCGGGATTTTATCATGAGCCACGTAAGGGTGAACGGAAAAGAGAACCTTGATAAGATGCTGGCCTCCGGTAAGGGCGCGATACTCTTGACCGCGCACCTGGGGAATTGGGAGTTGGGCGGGGCAATACTCGGCACGCTCGGATATCCCATATACGCCATAGCGCTTGCCCACAAAGATAAACGCATAAATGATTTTTTTATAAAGCAGCGCGCTTTAGCGGATCTAAAAATAATTTCAGTGGGTAGCCAGTTAAAAGGATGCTTCAGGGTCTTAAGGCAAAATAAACTTCTGGCCATCCTGGGAGACAGGGATTTTTCAGGGCATCGCCTTGTTCTGGACTTTTTCGGGAAAAAAACCATTTTTCCCAAAGGCCCTGCCTTTTT
>CAZFLU010000243.1:0-1833 GCA_964519195.1 uncultured Planctomycetia bacterium
TGATTTAAAAAGTATTTACACGCTATTTTTTTGTCCAACGCTTGTTACAAAAGTATTACAAAAGCAAGCTATTTTTTTGCCCTACAAATTAAATACTTTAAAAAAGTATTTAGGCGTAGGAGGGTGTTAACATGATGCATTATCAAGACCACGAAAAACCTAAGTATATTTTTATCAAAATAATAGCGTGGGTGGTCATTGTTGTTTTTACATGGAATCAGATCGCTTATGCAGGAGACCTTTTTAACTATAAGCGTAGCAACGAAAGCGTACAAAAACTTCTGCCAGGAAGACAAGAGCAGGAACAGTCTGGTGCATTCTCGCCAAATTATTTAAAAAGCCAGCAGAGTAAACACGAGGATGTAATAGCTCAAAAAGAAGGGGTTGACCAGCTAGTAGAGGATCTGCTAAATCGAAAAAGAAGGCCCAGAGAAGAAGCTGAATTGGACCCTAAAAAGAAAAAAGTCGGGCCCGAAGGCAAAGCTGGAGAATCGAACGCACCGGACTATACACTTACTGAACCACCTGAAGATTTACCCGAAAACCCTCACGATCTTAACCAGTATAATTACCAAAACAGCATGCTTGACCGCATCGTGTCTTTTAATATAACTAAAATGGATATCCAAAAATGGCTTAGCAGGGCTGAGAAAAAAACAGAAAACGGAGAAACCTATTGGGTAGCATATGACTCGGATGAAGACATGCCTATGGAAGCAAGGATCATAAAAAGCGGTGTGTTTACCGGATCCGGTGACAATAGGCAAGTTGATTATATATTATGGGGCACTGTTTATCAAAACGGAGCAATTAATTATTCTTATCGAAGCGATTATGAAAGAGAGGGAAGCGATCTTAGAGCTATTAATGTTTATGATATACGCGAACTTGAAGAAGGTGAAAAAGATGATAAAGGCAAAGGCGAACTTACTCAGGTAACAATCTTAGAAGGGTCCGGCGATGATAACAGAGCAGTGCAGAACCGGTATATTTCAGATAACAAAATATACATGCGTGTTGACATAGAATATAACGATGATGGTTCATTAAAACTTAAAGAAGGCTACGATACAACAAGGCTTGAAGGGGAAGAGGCAAAAGAAAGCGGTTCAGGCATAAAGCAGTTCACGACCTTTTCAAAAGGAGCAACAGGCGAAGAAAATGACGATTATACATATTATTATAATACGAAAGGAGAAATAACTAGCACAACTATTATTTTTTACAGGGACGGTAAAAGAGCAGAAACAGCAAGCAAAAATGATGCTGTGATGGAAGAAAGAAGTTATCGCGGCAACGCTATGGCAGGAGAAGGAGATATTGATGAAAACGGCGATGGCATAAGAGACGATGCTATACTTTCAACCGTAACTATTTTTGACACCCACGACAGAAATCAAGACGAAAAAGTCGCAATACTTACTTATGTCTATAACGATGATGGAGAAACTGTCCAAAGTACCATAGTGTACGTTTATAAAGACGGAAAACTAGGCTATGAGGCTAATTATACTGAGAATGTCGAGAAAGAAATTACCTATCGTGGCAACGCATTTATATGGGATATGGAACAGGATACAGACGGCGATGGAATACCGGATGTGCGCGATGACGACATTGACGATGATGGCATAGCAAATGCGGAAGACGATGATATCGACGGCGACGGAATATTGAATAGCGAGGACGAAGACTACAGCATTTTTGCAGACGCGGATAATGACGGGATAATCAATATATTGGATGACGACATAGACGGAGATGGAATATTAAATACCGAAGACGATGACATAGACGGCGACGGTATAGCAAATACTGAAGACGATGACATAG
>CAZFLU010000244.1:0-1823 GCA_964519195.1 uncultured Planctomycetia bacterium
GGCAAAGATAAACGTAGGCGTAATAGGCGTAGGCTACCTGGGCTCACTTCATGCCAGGGTATATTCGCAGCTTAAGAACGTAAATTTAGTATGCGTTTGCGATATTGATAAAAAGCGCGCGAAAAAGATAGCCAGAAAATACAAGGTTTGGTATTTCCCCGATTACCGCACGTTGTTCGACAAAGTTGACGCCGTTAGCATAGTCGTTCCGACGAACCTCCATCATCAGATAGCAAAAGATTTTTTAAAGAATAACGTGCATGTCCTTATTGAAAAGCCCATAACAAAAACCCTGGCCGAAGCGGAAGAACTTGTTAAGCTCGCGCATTCAAAAGATTTAATAATACAGGTAGGCCATATAGAGCGCTTTAACCCTGTAATACGCGCGGTTGAGCCATATATCAAGAACCCGAAATTCATAGAGTGCCACAGGGCAGGGCCTTTTACCAAGAAAAAGCGCGTAAAAGACGTGGGCGTCGTGCTTGACCTCATGATCCACGACATAGATATAATACTGTCCCTTGTAAGATCGGAAGTAGAGAGCATAGAGGCTGTAGGAGTAAGTACGATAACGCCTCATGAGGATACTGCCAACGTGCGCCTCACCTTCAAGAACGGCACGATCGCTGACATAATAGCCAGCCGCGTTACGAAAGAAGAAGTGCGGCAGATAAAAATATCGCAGGAAGATTCATTCATTACACTGGACTACCGCCACATGGACGCCGCTGTCGTAAGGAAGGATGACGGAAAGGTCCTAAATGAAAAAGTTAAGATCATTAAAAAGGAGCCTCTTAAACAGGAGCTGAAATCGTTCATAAACTGCGTACAAAATAAAACAAAGCCCATCGTTTCCGGAGAAGAGGGTAAGCGCGCCCTTAGCGTTGCTCTTGCCATACTGGACAAAATAGCTTTTTCCAAGAAATAAAAATGCCAAAGGGGGCGGAAGTGAAAAAACATGTCCTTGTGATCACCGGAGAATCCTCCGGCGACATGCACGCCTCTAACCTCATTAAAAATCTAAAAAGCCTTAATCCGCAATTATCTTTCTCCGGCATAGGGGGAGAGCGCATGGAAAAAGAAGGCGTAAGGCTTATTGAGCGCATAGACAACCTGTCAATAATAGGAATAGCGGAAATATTTTCTAAGCTTGGCTACATAAAACAGGCATTCAATAAAGTTGGGTCGTTCTTAAAGAATGAAAAAATAGACGCGGCCATATTAGTGGATTACCCGGGTTTTAATCTAAGGCTCGCGAAAACGCTTAAAACAAAAAAAATACCCGTAATATATTTTATCACCCCGCAGCTATGGGCGTGGGGCGTCTCGCGGATAAAAATAATAAAAAAATACGTAGATAAGGCGCTTGTGATATTTCGTTTTGAGGAAGACCTCTTCAGGGGCCGCGGCATAGACGCTGACTTTGTGGGGCATCCTCTCATGGACGAATTCAAGGAAGGAAGCGTTCCGGACAAAAGATCCCTGGGCCTCGACGATAAAAAAGCCGCGTTTGCCCTTCTTCCGGGGTCCAGAGCATCCGAAGTAAGGTCGCTCCTGCCTCTTATGTTAAAAGCATCAAAGATCATCGCGAAAAAAATTAACGCTCAATTCTTGCTTTTAAAATCCAGGAACGTGTCCGAGAGAATTTATGAGGGTATTCTGTCGGGTTTTGATGAAAAAATTGTTTTATTTAAAAATGAGCCTTACAAATGCCTTTCGCTTTCTGACTTTGTGTTCGCCGCTTCCGGCACGGCCACTCTTGAGGCGGCTTTAATGGAAAAGCCGATGGTAATAACATACAGAACATCTTTCATAACGGCTCT
>CAZFLU010000245.1:0-1364 GCA_964519195.1 uncultured Planctomycetia bacterium
ATTAGCTTATTATTATAACAAATAAGCGGTTTTTTTCAATAACTTTAATCCCTCGGCCTTTAGGCCGGGGAACTCCGCTTGAGGCCCGCGCGGCGCTTGAGGACAAAGGAGTTGCGCTGCTTCACGAACAGAACCCTGCCGGGAAGCTCAAGGGCCTTTCCGCTTTCGGAACTTCGCATAAAATAGTCAATATCTTTCCAGTGGTGAAAAGTGATCTTTTTGATGTTTGCGTCTATCCCGATCAAGGCTTCTCTTATGACTTCTTTTTGCAGGGCCCCGGGTTCCTCTAATATTTTTTTTGACAGAATTACGGTGCCCGCCGCTTTTTTTAAATTCCTGTTCTTTGCCATGCGCGTTTCGCTCTTAAGGAATTCAAAATCCTCCCGCAGGCTCTCTGCCATATTAAAAAGAGATCGCTTAACTCTCGGATTTATTTTTGAGAGATACGGCAGGGTCTGATTCCTGATCTTATTTCTTAGAAATTTATTTTCATTATTCGATTCGTCTATCCTGTATGGGATTTTATTTTTCATAAGTTCCGCCAAGACGCTTTTTTTTTCAACTTCAATGAGCGGCCTTATGAAAGTAAAATGCGTTTCGCGTCTTACGGGATGAACCCCCGCGAGTCCCTTTAGAGAGGCTCCTTTCAAAATTCGCATGAGCACCGTCTCCGCCTGATCGTCCAGAGTGTGAGCGGTCGCGATTATTTTTACGTTCAGCTTTTTCGAAAACTCTTTAAATGCCCCGTAGCGTTCCACGCGCAAATATTCCTCGAGCGAAACACCCTTGCGATAAGCGCCCTTTTTCAGGGTCTTTGATTCGAACGGAAGGCCCAACTTTTCAGCCTGCTTTCTTACGAATTCCGCGTCCTTAAAAGAAGCTTTCCCCCTTACGTTGTGGTTTACGTGAGCGATGTAAATTTTCAGTGAAAATTTACTTTTTAAAAAGGAATTCATGATGTGCATCAAGAATACGGAATCCGGGCCGCCTGATACGGCAACAAGGACATTGTCCCCGCTTTTAAGCATTGAATAGTGCCTGACCGTCCGCAGGATCTGATTGTAGAGTTTCATTAATTTTCCCGAGAATGGTAGCGGGGAGTGGATTCGAACCACCGACATGCCGGGTATGAGCCGACTGCTCTAACCAACTGAGCTACCCCGCCTTATTTAGTTCTTATTTATTAGTTTATAGTTTTCTCAATATTATATTATTGGTTTTCTTTTGTCAAGCGATTTGGGTCCCGGATTATTTTGACCTTTTCTTTAAGGCCGGCGGAAATTGCGATATCTCCTTTTTCATCAATGATCACGCATTCAGCATCGTCCAGGCTTTCTATAAGCTCAAGCCCCTTATCTTTTCCT
>CAZFLU010000245.1:1374-1823 GCA_964519195.1 uncultured Planctomycetia bacterium
AAACGTAAATAGCCGTCGCCAGCGCGTCAGCTCCGGCGCAGGTATCCGCTATGACAGTAACGCTTGCGAAAATATTTTCAACAGGGCGGCCTGTCAACGGATCTATGATATGCGAAAACATGCCTGTCTTGCCCCGCCTGAATCTTTCATAACCGCCTGATGTGGCTATGCCCTTGTCATTTGCCTTGAAATAGACCGAGATCCTGTTTTTTTTGTCAGGGTCCCGCACTCCGATCGACCAGCCGCCCTGCCCGCCAGAGCCCAGGCAGTACATATCTCCGCCTAGGTTTACAAGCGCATTGCGGACTCCCCGCTTTTTCAGAAAATTTGCCGCTCTATCAGCCGCGTAACCTTTAGCGATCGCGCCCAGATTCAGCTTTACCGCGGTATTATTTTTTATGAGAACAGGCGGGTTTTCCTTAAGCGACCATTCGGAATTTCCGACAAGT
>CAZFLU010000246.1:0-1803 GCA_964519195.1 uncultured Planctomycetia bacterium
CTCCGCGGTCAGAACAACACTGAAAAGTGGGTGTATAAACCCGGGCATGAGACGTTCTTTGAAGGCGTGAAAATATACCTTATTTTTAACAGTGATAAGAAGCTCGAGGGAATACGGATACTGAACAGCAAGCGTTAAGGCTTTACTTTATTGATGAGCGCCAGGAGTTTGCGATAGGTTTTTTGTTTTGATATGAGAGACCTTGTTTTTGAAGCGCGCGGCACGCCGCGTATATACCACGCCGCGATCTTTCCCATGAATCCTACCTTGTTGATGTCGGCTATATCTTTATATTTATCCACATAAGAAAGGTGTCTTTTTAATATTTTCCTTTTTACCCTAAAGTCAGGTTCAGTAGGTATGTGCCCGGTTTTGAGATATTCTTCAATAGCTTTAAATATCCACGGATCTCCCATGGCCCCCCTTGCTACCAGTATCCCGTCGGATCCGGTTAGGTCCAGCATTTTTTTGGCAAGATACGGATCTAGAACGTTGCCGCTGCCGAACACAGGCACGCTGACCGAATTTTTTACAAGCCTTATAGCTTCGTAATCGACTTCTCCCGAGTAGCCCTGTTTGCATGTCCTTCCATGTATAAATATTTTCGAGGCTCCGGCGTCTTCGCATCCTTTAGCAATGGATTCCAGTTCTTTCGAGTTTCGCGAGGAAAAGCCTGTCCTAAGCTTTACTGTGATCGGTAGAGGAATGGAAGAGGCAAGGGTCTTTATGATATCATGAAGCCGCTCTGGCTCCTTAAGTAAATAGGCCCCTGCTTTTTTCTTCAGCACCTTCTTGGCCGGACAGGCGCTGTTTACATCAAGAAAAGAGATCTTTCTTAATGCAAGCAACCGTTCCGCGGCATCGCGCATTGTCTCGGGGGAGGCCCCCAAAAGCTGCGCTGCTATAGGCGCGTCGTCTTTAGTGGTTTTAAGAAGCGAATGCGTATTAGGGTGAGCGTAAACCATGGCGTTCGCGTCAACCATTTCATAAAAGCAGAATTTCGCCCCAAGCTCGCGGCTTATGAGCCTGAACGAAAGGTCTGTCACGCCCGATAGCGGCGCCAAGTATATTTCCGGTTTCATAGAGATTCAATAATACCCTGAAATATGCCGCTAATCAAGTTTAAATTGGAGCGTAAATAAATAACATCCGATTTGCGTAAGCTGCGTTTTCATGTTAAAATGTGTTCGTTATGTTTGAACAATTTTACAGCTTTCAGTCAATTTCGCTTGGCATTGTGAAAATAATGCTCCTTGTTTCCGCGGGGTATTTTCTTCATAAAGCTAAGCTTGTTAAAAAAGAGGGGCTTGATAGTTTGAGTAATGTCCTTCTTTGGGCAGCGCTTCCGGCGCTCATGTTATCAAAGATCGTTACGCGCTTTACACCCTCCGCGTTCCCGAATTGGTGGCTTCTCCCGATACTTGCCGTATTTATGAACGCCGTTGGCATGCTTATCGGATATCTTTTTCAAAAACCCATGAGGGGATTTTCTTCGCGCAGGGAATTCATGGTTTCATCAGCGTTCCAGAACAGCGGATACCTTCCGCTCGCGCTCATTGCATTCATGTGCGCGGGGCCTCTTTGCGATAAATTGCTCGTTTATGTATTTCTATTCTTAATAGGCTTCAATCTTACAATGTGGTCTCTCTTGCCGGCTTTTCTCGCGAATACTGATAGAAAAATTAAGTTAAGCTCATTTTTAAACCCTCCTCTGGTCTCGACAGTGCTTTCCGTAACATCGGTATTCCTTTTCGGGTCAAACTGGATACCTTCAGCCTTAATGGACCCGTTAAGCATGCTTGG
>CAZFLU010000247.1:0-1764 GCA_964519195.1 uncultured Planctomycetia bacterium
GAACATAAGTAAATTCGACACCGTTCTCACGAGCCAATTTTGTCAATTCTGTTTCAATAGATAAAACTTTATACGGAGCTAAAAACCCCTCATCGATACCTTTAGTTAAATCAAATTCATAATCTGGGCTTCCAGTTTCACATCCAAAAAGCTTATACGTATCTAAGATTGCCAAGTCTTCATCGGAAATATCTTTCCCTTTAGCCGCTACCGCTATCCTTGGAGTAGCCGTTAACCCAATACGAGGGCACAGAAAATGATCAAAAATAAGTTTCCGATTAATGTTAATAGAACGGTGGCATTCGTCCACAATTATTAAATCATAGAAACCACTCGGAATATCTTGATAAATGTTTTCAAGTGTATCAATTACAATAATATGAATCTGCGCATTTTTATATTGGCGAAAATTTCCAGAAGTAATTCGAACAGATGAAAATTCTTTGTTTATGAGAGAAAACCCGTCCGTCAACGCCTGTTCTGCTAAAAGTATACGATCAACTACAAACAAGACTCTCCTTGCCATGTTGTATTCAAGTAAGACTTTAACGAACGCGACCATAGTCCGCGTCTTACCTAAACCAGTAGCCATATGAACCAACATTTTCTGTTTACCTTCACGAAATTTTCTCAAGAGCGCTTCAATACAGTCAATCTGATAATACGTTTTTTTTTCACAGCTGGGATTAATACCTCCGGCAATAGTATTATCAATTAATACTTCTCGATCGAGATTAATTTTTTTTGCTTGTTCAATCTTTAGGTTCATTTCTTCAAGTGGCATAAAGCTGTCTACTTGCCTGAATTCTCCTGCGTCAAGCCCTTTCCATTCAGTATCATAAAATAGAGTCCTTTCAGGAGAACAAGCGTATAGAAATCGTGGTTTCAAGATTGAAGCGTAAAGGGTACGAAGCTTTGTTAAGGCCTTTTTTTCATCTTCGAATTTATTCTCAAAAATAGCTAGGATATTTCCTGAAAAATCAACCAAAGTAATATCCGGCTTGATACTTTTCTTGCCTTCAAATGTATTTTGCTGTTCAGGCGTAAGCTTATATTCTTGCTGATACAAAAGAGTATCGCCGCTTTTCCATCCAAGCTTATTAAGGTTTTCTATTACTTTTAAATCTGTATCTGTAGCTTCGTTAATTTTGCCCATTTATATCACCGATAATTGGTTTCTATATGTGTATACAACATTTAAGGTATTGTTTTATATTATAGCTTTATTTGCCTATATCCGCAATTAGATAAATGAAATGTAGATAAATGAAACAAGCTCCAGCCGGGCAGTCGCAGTCGGTCGGCTACTACCGCCTTTGGCGGTATTCGCAACGCCCTTTATGCGCCTGCCCTTGCAGAAGATGCAAAAATCCTAAATATTTTTCGCCGCCAAGATGGATTTATTCTTTTATTAAAAGCAAAATTTTTGCGCGAAGCGCAAAGCCCTCCGAAAGCGGGTGTCTGAGGAAGTCTATTTTACAACGTAACGAATTCACCACTTAGCTGGTTTTGCAGGCTCTGAGCGCAGGTGCGGAAGACGCCCAAGCGGCTGAAGCCCGAGCACAGAGACTGCTTGAATAAGCGAACGCCAAGTGAGCGGGGCAGTGAGCCGAAGCCCCAGCTGAGGCGAACGGTGAAAACACCACCCACGCAGCCCGCCCAAGCGGGCGGTGCATTATAAATCTTTTCTCTTGCAGGCATGTATTATGTTAGGTATTATAATTGGCATCTGACAGTTTGAATTAAACCTAAATGCGGAGCCAA
>CAZFLU010000248.1:0-1755 GCA_964519195.1 uncultured Planctomycetia bacterium
TCCGGGCCCGCCCTTCGGGCAGATTTTGCTAACGCAAAATCTGGGTTAAATGATCCCCGCCGATATAAAAACTGTCCTTCCCTTTATTCTTCTTCTTAAAACGGGGTTTCCCGCTCTTTCCCTTCGAAGCGAAATATCTTCCCCATGCCGCATCAAGCTGGATAAACGGCTGCTGGGCGGCGTATTTCGTAACCTCTTTTGTCCACGGAAATCTGTCTTTCTTTATCGCGTTAAATTCTTTTTTCAAAGACATCCCGGATATTTTTACGCGTTCTTCCCGCGAGCGTTTTCTGTTCTCCTCGTATTGCCGGTTCCATCTCGCAAGCGCCCAGTTCCATGTAAACCTTGAAACACCACACGCCTTTTTGAAATAAGTCTTCTGTTTATTGTTTGGTTTTAACTCTATTTTATGGGCAATCTGCATCTTCTACTGCTTTCCTCATATTGTCGATTATCTTTTTATTCTTATGGCTCCGGCTGCCGTAAAGCCTTGCGCCGAATGCCGTGATGATTTCCAGAACATCTTCTGCCAGGTCCTCCTCGAATGTACTGTCTTCGCCCTTATTGATCAGAATAACTTCGACATCTTTGGCCTCGCAAATCGAAAAAACCAGCTCCGCGCCAAAACGCAGAAGCCTGTCTTTATGCGTAAGAACTAAGCGCTCTACATCTCCGTCGATGATCCCCCGTATTAACCTTTTGAGCCCTTTTTTATAATAATTCATTCCCGAGCCAAGGTCGCTCATCAGCTCGTAAGCCCATCCGTTCGAGGCGCAGAAAAGTTCCAGAGTTTCTTTTTGTCTCTCTAAATCCTTTCTCTGGTCATAAGAAGATACCCTCGCGTAAGCGATTGTCTTTCTCTCGCCACCGTCTTTCCGCAAGCCCGGCCTGATAGACGATAGAAGATACCTCCTTTGATTACCTTCAGTCCTTTCATCCGCTATAAGACGCTTTTCTCTATCCCATCTTCTAAGTGTTGATGTAGAAACGCCTAATACTTTTGCTGCTTCTTTTATGGTTAATAACTTATCCATTATGGACAAGTATAGCATGGTTTAGTTAACTTGTCAACTATCAGTTAAAGCCCCGAATGAGCGATAATGCCTCGGCGCGTGTCTTCTCGTCTTCCTTGAATATCCCCCTTACTGCGCTGGTGACTGTGAGTATGCCAGGCTTTTTCACGCCACGCATGCTCATACAGAGGTGTTCCGCTTCTATGACGACCAAAGCACCCAGGGGCCTAAGCTCCTTCATCAGTATATCGGCTATCTGCGTGGTCAGGCGTTCCTGTACCTGAGGCCTTTTTGCCAGCATATCCACAACGCGGGCCAGTTTGCTCAACCCCGTTACCCTGTTGCCTTTGGGAATGTATGCAACATGCGCACTCCCTATGAATGGTATCAGATGGTGTTCGCATACCGAATATAAAGGGATGCCCTTGAGTAGCACTATTTCATGATGCTCCTCTTCGAATAATACCTCTAAATGTTTTTCCGCATTCTGCTCCAGGCCTGCGAATATCTCTTCATACATATCGGCGACTCTTTTCGGCGTCCCCTTCAGGTCTTTACGGTCGGGGTTTTCCCCTATCGCCTCGATTATCGCGCGAACGGAGTCCTCTATCTTTCTTTTATCCATGCCGGCTCCTTTTTTACGATTGATTTTTTACACATAAAAGGCTTTCTATTTCCCTATACAGAATTTGGAGAAAATAGCTTCAAGTATATCATCGCTATACGTCTCTCCTGTTATGGT
>CAZFLU010000249.1:0-1740 GCA_964519195.1 uncultured Planctomycetia bacterium
GTGTTATATGTGAAAATGTGTCTCTTAGAAGCGTTACTATAGAATAAATTTTGCTGTGGGAAAAGACATTTATATCTATAAGATTGTCCATTAATTCTTCTAAGCTTATACCTGCTTTTTCGGCATCGCTGGCGTATTCCGATATGGCTTTTCTTTTGTTAAGAATAACAGGCCCGATTACAAGATATGCCATTACCTTATCCCTAAAAATCTTTATTGGCAGTATGAACACATCAAGCCCGAATGGGCACTTAATGTTGGTTCTTCTATAGATATTCAGGTTTTCCGTATTACCGTTTAGAGCGCATGAATTACAGACTTTATTATAATCATGCCTTATCTTGGTAAAAAGTTCACATATTGGTATAGGGTTGCTGGGTTTTGTCAGCGGGATGCCGTTTGTATCAATTGTCCTTAGCGGGATACCTACAACGCCGGCGAAAGAATCCTGGGTTCTTTGCCATTCCTGCAGGTTGACGAGATTTGTCAGCCGAAGATTTTTTTTAAGCATGTGTTAAAAATGTTTATGCCTGAAAGATGTTGTATTTTCTCAGTTTATTGTATAGTGTTGTCCTGTTCACCCCTAACTTTTCTGCCGCGGCTTTTTTGTTCCAGCCCATTTCATCCAGAACCCTCAGTATATGGACTTTTTCAGGTTCCTGCATGGCATTCTTTAATGAGGATGAAAAATTGTGCAGGAATTCATCAGGATTAGCCGCGTTTTTATTAGAAACATTATCTTCCAAAATAAGTTCGGGCAAATCGTCTTTATCTATAACGCCATCAACATCCAGAATAATGGCGCGTTCGATTATATTCTCCAGCTCTCGTATATTACCCGGCCAGTTGTAATAGGTTAACGCGTCCAGTGCCGCGTCCGTTATCTGACCGATCTTTTTACCATTTTCTTTACAGTATAAATCGATAAAATGTTCCACCAGTGAAGATATCTCTTCTTTACGCTCTCTGAGGGGCGGCACATGCATTGAGATTACGTTTATCCTGTAATACAAGTCTTCCCTGAAACGCTTTTCTATAACCGCTTTTTCTATATCCTGGTTAGTGGTGGCTATTATACGAACGTCAACTTTTACGGTTTTATGGTCCCCTACCTTTTCAAATTCTTTTTGTTGCAGTACCCTTAATAGTTTTGTTTGAAGCTCTAACGGCAGTGAGTCTATATCATCTAGTAGTATTGTGCCGCCGTCAGCCAGTTCAAAACGGCCTTTCCGCTCGGCAATAGCTCCGGTAAAGGCGCCTTTCGCGTGGCCGAATAATTCGCTTTCGATTATGTCTTTCGGAAGAGCGCCGCAGGATATCTCAATAAAAGCCATGTTTTTCCGCTTTTTGTCAGCCTTATGTATGGCCTGCGCTATCATACGCTTTCCCGTTCCGCTTTCTCCCCTTAATAAAATTGTGGCTTTTGAGCTTGAGATCCGTTCTATCACAGAGCATATTTCTTTTGTTTTCTTACTATTGCCGACCAAACCGTTGAAATCTTCTTTTTTGCGGAACAGTTTTTTGAGAGAAATGGTTTCTTTCTTTTCCGTATCCAGTGTTTCCGATATTTTTTCTATGGCCGCGAGTATTTTATCATCATCTATGGGGCGCACAAGATAATCAAAAGCGCCGAGTTTTATGCTTTTTATAGCCGTTTCGATATTACCGTAAGAAGCTATTACAACGACCTCTGTCTTTTTATTTTTTTCTTTGAGTTGTTTTATGAAAAGGATATTATCC
>CAZFLU010000250.1:0-1733 GCA_964519195.1 uncultured Planctomycetia bacterium
GCAGGCGGAGGACGAGTGAGGCAAAAAATCCGAGTGGATTTTTCCTCGGTGGGGAAAAATCCACGTCCCCACGAGGGACTCCACGGGACCTCTTTTTATTATGCAGAAGAGGGTTAGCTTGTTAACTTGTTGAGAAGTTCGGTTTTGGAGAGAAGTTCGGTTTTTTTGGTTTTGCGGTCTTTGAGTTCGACTTTTCCGTTTTTGAGGTTCTTTTCGCCGATCACTACCTGGGTGGCGAAGCCGATAAGATCGGCGTCTTTGAATTTCACGCCGGCGCGTTCCGGCCTGTCGTCGATAATAACATCGAGCCCGTTTTTCATCATTTCTTTGTACAATTCTTCACTGAATTTTTTAAGTTCCGGATTATCTACGTTGAGAGGTAATATCGCGATTTCATACGGGCTTATTGATCTTGGCCATATAATGCCATCTTTGTCGTTAGAGGATTCGATAGTGGCGGAAAGTATTCTGTTAACGCCGATACCGTAGCAGCCCATTACTATCTCTTTTGATTCGCCCGAGCTATCAAGATACGTCGCTTTCAGTGGTTTTGTGTATTTGGTGCCTAATTTAAAAGTATGGCCCACTTCTATAGCGCGCTTAAGCTCCATGCTTTTCCCGCATTTCGGGCACGCTGTTTTACCTTCGAGCTCTTTTTTGTCTTTCGCAAGAATATCGCGGCTCGCGCCGTATCCACAGGAAGCACAAATGCCTATCATGTCCTCGCCTATTTCCGAGGGCACCATGAATTCATGAGACTCGCCGCCCCCCATTACTCCGGGATCCGCCTGTACAGCAACATAAGGCAGGCCGCATCGCTTAAATATGCTGCAATAAGCATCGTACATTTTTTTATAACTTAGTTCAAGGCTTTTTACATCAGCGTCAAAACTGTAAGCGTCTTTCATTATAAATTCGCAGCTTCTTATAATGGCGAATCTCGGACGCATTTCATCCCTGAACTTCGTCTGGATTTGAAAAAGCATCTTTGGCAGGTCCTTATATGACGAAACGTTTCCGGCGAAAAGCGCGGTTATTACCTCTTCATGCGTAGGCCCAAGGCACACTATTTTACCGTGTCTATCCTTGAATTTTATCATTACTTCGGCTAGGTCTTTATCGCGCCCTGTTGCCTTCCATATTTCTATGGGTTGAAGAGCCGGTAAAAGTACTTCCTCGGCGCCCGCGCCTGTCATCTCTTCTCTTATGATGCTCTCGACTTTGGATAATACTCGATATCCTAAAGGAAGATACGAATAAGCTCCCGCGGTAAGCTTTCGTATAAAACCGCCTCTTATAAGAAGCTTATGGCTTATTACTTCAGCGTCCTGCGGGTCTTCCCGTAATGTAGGTATGAATGCTTTTGTCCAGCGCATAATTTGTGACTCGTTACTCGTGATTCGTGACTCGTAAAAGTCTTACGAGTTCTTTTGCCGCGTTTTTTCCGGTTACTTTCTTTATTATTTTTCCGTTCTTAAAAATTACTCCTGAATCTTTGCCGAACGCTATGCCTATATCGGCTACCTTTGCCTCGCCCGGTCCGTTAACTTCGCAGCCCATGATAGCTATTGTTAAATTGCGTTTAGCGGATAGCGGATAGCGCATAGCGTTTAGTTCTTTTTTAAATTCATCGACTACCTTTACAAGATCGACCTGGCAGCGGCCGCAGGTAGGACATGATATTATTTCCGGATCAAATCTTCGCAGGCCTAATGACTGTAAGATCTTTTTTC
>CAZFLU010000251.1:0-1725 GCA_964519195.1 uncultured Planctomycetia bacterium
GAAATATGTCAACCGAGGAAGCCGTATCCGCGATAAAAAAGGTAATAGAAGACAACGCTTAGGTCTTCTATGTCAAACGCAGAAAGGAAGCGCAAAAAAATATGAAAATAAAGATAGCATTTCTGTTTTTGCTGGCGATGTTATTGGGTTTTGCCGTAACAAACCATAACCACGGCAGCATGAATGATACCTGTTTTTGCGTAGCGAAAGCCGCGGCAGAAATAACAGAACAAAAAAACATTAATCCTGAAAACAGCACAAGCTCCTCCTCTTACAAGGTAACGTTTATTGAACTCGGCTCGGTTAAATGTATTCCATGCAGGATGATGCAGCCGATAATGGATGAGATAGAAAAGGAATATCCGGATGTGAAGGTGGTTTTTTATGATGTGTGGACTTTTGAAGGCAGGGAGTACGGACAAAGGTATAAAGTAAGGGTAATTCCTACCCAGGTATTTTTAGATGAGGAAGGGAACGAATATTTTCGCCATGAAGGATTTTTTCCGAAAGAGGAGCTCGAGAAAGTTCTTATGCGGGGCGGAGTGAGTAAAAAGGAGAAATAACATTATGCTGGAATTGTTCAATGCTTTAACTAAAGCGGTTGAAGGAGCGCCAGGCATTGCTCTCACAGCTTCATTTCTGTGGGGAGTCTTAAGTATTATATTAAGCCCGTGCCATCTGGCAAGTATCCCCTTGATAGTCGGTTTTATCAGCGGACAGGGCACTATTAGCACAAAAAAAGCTTTCTGGCTTTCAACTCTATTTTCTTTCGGGATACTTCTTACCATTGCCGTCATAGGAATAGTTACAAGCCTTATGGGAAGAATGATGGGTAATATAGGTTCCTGGGGCCATTATTTGGTAGCTGGGATACTTGTTGTTATCGGGCTCCATCTGCTTGGAGTTATTCCCCTGCCTTTCACAACTAACGCGGCACAGGTAAAATATAAAAGAAAAGGATTTATCGCGGCGTTTGTTTTAGGCCTTGTTTTTGGCATTGCGCTTGGGCCATGCACATTTGCCTACATGGCGCCTATGCTCGCTGTGACTTTTAAGGTTGCCTCTACAAATCTGACTTACGGTATTCTCCTGCTTCTTTCTTATGGAATTGGCCATTGTTCAGTCATTGTAGCCGCAGGCACTTCTACTGAAATGGTTGAACACTATTTACATTGGGATAAATCTTCTAAAGTGACAATAGTTATTAAGAGGATATGCGGGCTTTTAATTGTTCTTGGAGGTATATATATGTTCTGGGGCGGGTATTAAAATTGCATTTGCCCCAAAGTGAACATGGCAGAAATCAGGGATGTAGTCGGCATTCTCCCCGGAATGACGCTCTGCTATCCTGAAGCCGGTGTCATCCACAAGCCATGCCTTTGGCGGATCGCGGCGACTGTGAGTATTTTGATAAATACCGGAGCATTACCCGAAAAAGGCTTGACAGTTTTTTTATTTTTGCTATCATATACGTATATACATATATGAAAAAGATAAACAGCAGTTCCATGACGGCGCATACGCGTTTCTTCAGAGTCTTAGCCGATCCTACACGGCTTCGTATCGTTCTTCTTCTTACGAAAGGGGAATTATGCGTATGCCAGATTGAGACGTCATTAAAGGTGCACCAAGCAAAGATTTCAAGACATCTGGCATATTTACGCAAGCACGGGATAGTAAAAGTAAGAAGCCAGTGGAAGTGGAAATACTATTCTCTTTTTCAGC
>CAZFLU010000252.1:0-1721 GCA_964519195.1 uncultured Planctomycetia bacterium
CTTTCGATAAAGGTTATATCAGTACTGCTCGTAAGCGCTTCAAGGCTGAATGGCTCCTTGAAATGCCCCACGGTTACCTTGCCAATAAGGGGTATGTTTTTAATACCGAGATACGTGCCCTTAAGCCCATCCACCTCTGTTTTTGTATTTATATCGCCGGCAAAGTCATATTCAAATTTATAGAAAAAATTTTCGTAGATCGCGCCTTCGATCCCGAGCCTGGCGCTTCGTATGAATGCCTGGTCGTTTCTTCTATTGAAATCGTCCTGGGACCTTATCAGCTCGAGAAGAGACGGCTTACCGTCCACATAAACCATGTCCGCGAATACCCTGCCTCCTATCCTTGATTTGAAATTGCCGTCCGCGGTCTCAAATTTCAAGCCGTCATCCCAGGTTACCTGCATCCACTTATCCGGCCTGTGGCTTATCAAAGGTTCTTCCTTAATCTCTGCCACAACCTTTTCCTTCGCCTGCTTGGCCGCTTTATCCCGCGCTTTCGCGGCCAGTGTTTCAGCTTGTCCGCGCGTGAGAGCCCCGTTTTCTACTAGCATTTCCACCAGAAGTTCCATTTCCGTTGACTCTGCGTAAGCCGTAACGTGTGAAAAAACCAAACAAGCTGTCGCTATTACTACTAAAATAATGTTTTTCATACCTTCTTCCTTTATTAGTTTGATCGTTTATTTATTGTAAATTAATCACCCATATATTAAAGAAAATATGTAAATTTTACATTACGATTATGTGAATTATTCGTGAATTTTATAAACAGCGGTTTAGCGGGAAATAGGAGATTTACGGGTGTAATTTCTTTGGGAAAAGACACTCACAAGAATATAAGACAGGTAAAAATTTAGTACGCAATTTCAGCGTAATTGCGCGGAGCAGTTTTATTTTCTTTCTGTAATCCCTTCTAAAATTTCTTCGGCTTTTTTTACCTCGGTATCAGATTTGTTATTTCTTTGGTCTATTAGGGTTGTGGGCTTACAGCTAATGGTCATGCTTGAGTCCATTCTGTTGATGTCTATGAGCTCTCCGACCCTTTCACCGGCCTCAAAGGCGTCATCGCCTTCGGTTACTATTGATATGACGGTTTCATATATTTTCATACACGCCTCCTTTTTTTGTTTTTTCCGTCTGATTCTTCTATTTTAGGATTTTAAGATCCAAAATGTAAACATATTGTAACAATTTTCTGTGATTTTATTTTGAACAAAAAATGAAATTTATGTGAATTCTTAACTTCTTATCTCTTGAGCCAATCCATTATGGTGTCAACAACGTAGTTAATTTCCGTTTCGGCAAGCGATTTGTTTTTCAACATTTTGTGCCATTTATATAAACAGCTGCGGCAGCAAATTGCGGTAGTGTTTTGGGCTTTAAAAACAGGATGACTTTTAAAAGGCGCTAAGGCTAGAAACATAGAACGATCGGAATGTTGATCAACTTCTTTTTCCTCATATGTTGAACCTTTGACTTATATTATTTCAAAAAATTGCTAGCGAATGACCTTTTCTTTCTCTCAAAGTGGCGGAATTTTGGTGCGGAAATCGCCCTGACTTTACGTTAGGCGATCATTTTATCCGAAGGATAAAATTCAAAATCCGCCATTTTGCAAACACATTCACGCTTGAGGCTCGGCTTACGCCGACACGTGTTTGAGGCTCTTCTATGCCTGTCCGCCGAAGCATATCTACTACGAGATTCATCTTTGGCGTAGGCGG
>CAZFLU010000253.1:0-1719 GCA_964519195.1 uncultured Planctomycetia bacterium
AGTAGAGCTTAAGTAATTCTTCGCGATAGATAAACTACTATGACGAAAAGAAAGAATTACGCAAAGATAAACGAATTTTTCGATATCCCGAATCTCGTTGAGATACAGACGGATAGCTACGTTAATTTTCTCCAGCTTGATGTGCCTCGGAAAAAGCGAAAGAACATGGGCCTTGAGGAGTTGTTCAAGGAAACGTTTCCCATAGAAACCCCTGATAAGGCTTATTCCCTTGACTATCTTAGCTACACTATCGGAAAACCGAAATACAGCATAGAGGAATGCCTTAAAACAGGCATGTCTTACGCGGGCGCGTTACGGATGAAAATGCGTCTCAAAACCCCCAAAGATACCAAAGAACAGGAAGTGTACTTTTGCGACATACCTCTCATGACGCCAACAGGTACTTTTATAATAAACGGAGATGAAAGGGTTGTCGTAAGCCAACTTCACCGCTCGCCCGGCATATCTTTTGAAGAAGCGCAACATCCAAGCGGCAAAGCGATATTTTCTGTAAGGCTCATCCCTTATCGAGGCGCGTGGGTAGAGTTTGAGTTTGACCATTCTGATATTCTCTACGTTTACCTGGACAGAAGGCGCAAGTTCATCGGCACTATGCTCCTTCGCATATTCGGCCTTTCCAAAGACGAAGACATCCTGAAGGCTTTCAGCGGTGTGGAAAAGATCAAATTAACACGCGAAAACCAGCTGACGGAGTATCTTAATTTTGTTCTGGCCGAAGATATCATTGATTCGGATTCCAATTCAATACTCGCAAAAAGCGGGGAACGCGTTACAAAAGACCTGGCAAAACGCATATGGCACTCCGGCGTACGCGAGTTTTCGGTCCTTAGCCAGGAGATACCGGAACTTGTAAAAACCCTTGATAAGGATAATACTAAGTCAAAAGAGGAAGCGCTTTTAGATGTATACAGAAAATTGCGCCCGGGAGATCCTCCAACTCTTGATTCGGCCACTTCCCTAATTGAGCGCATGTTCTTTGATGTAAAGCGGTACAGTCTGGGACGCGTCGGAAGGTTCATGCTTAATAGAAAGCTTTCCATGGACGCGCCCCTTGAGCACACGATACTCGATGCCGAAACACTTATAAAGACAATAAAAAAACTTGTTAAAATAAAAACTGATGGCGGCCCGGTAGACGATATCGATCACCTCGGGAACAGGCGCGTCAGATGCGTTGGGGAGCTTCTTTTAAATCAGCTTCGGATAGGCATGGTAAGGCTCGAGCGATCGATGCGGGAACGCATGAACATATATGACATGGACAGTGTAATGCCCCACAATCTGATAAACGCAAAACTCATATCAAGCATAGTGAAAGATTTCTTCGGGAGAAGCCAGCTTTCGCAGTTCATGGACCAGACGAACCCTCTCGCCGAACTTACACACAAGAGAAGGCTTTCGGCTCTCGGGCCGGGGGGCCTTAATAGGGAGAGGGCCGGCTTTGAGGTGCGAGACGTTCATTATTCGCATTACGGAAGAATGTGCCCCATTGAAACGCCTGAAGGCCCGAATATAGGGCTCATAACCTCACTCAGCACCTATGCTAAGATTAATGAGCACGGGTTCCTGGAAACGCCGTATAGAAAAGTTATGAACGGGAAGGTTACGGATAAAGTCGAGTATCTTTCCGCGGACGTGGAAGATGAATACATAATAGCGCAGGCAAACGAAAAGGTCGACAAACACGAACATTTCATA
>CAZFLU010000254.1:0-1708 GCA_964519195.1 uncultured Planctomycetia bacterium
CGGGTGGCACTTTAATATTCTTTTTATTGTTTTCACCGCGCCTTTTGCCGCGCCGAATTTATCAACAGCCTGGGAAGCATACTCTGAACAGGTAGGATAGAACCTACATGTACGTAACTTCAGTTTTGACAAATAGTTACGATAAAATTTAATTAAAAAAAGAAGCACCGTTTTAGCCATTGTATTAGACCGACCTTCGCAAAAGCGCTCTTAGCTCCTCTTCAGCGGCTTTCCGCTCTTCCTTCCGGCAGTGTTTGCGCGAAGCCACCACGTAGTCGCAGGTTTTTTCTTTGTTCCGGGAGAGTTCTCGCAAGGTTGTTTTGGCAATTCTGCGCATCCTGTTTCTTGTTGTGGCCAGTTTCATGTGTATTTTGGAAATAGACACGCCTGCCTCATTAACATGAAGCCCGTTTTCCCGCGCATATAAAACAAAATGAGGGCTTTCGCTCTTTCTGCCCTCCTTAAAAACTTTCCTGAATTTATGCGGGCCTTTAAGACTCTGAAAACGCTTCATTAAACATTGAGGACCTTGCGTCCTTTTTGTCTTCGACGCTTAAGCACTGCCCTGCCGTCTTTTGTGCGCATTCTTCGACGGAAACCGTGTTTTCGTTTTCTTTTACGATTAGATTTTTTTGTTAAATGTTTTTTCACCCAGCACTTCCTTTCTGCCCAGCGCTTCCGTCATCGTGCGCTCTGTTTCGTGGAAGAGCTGGGTTCATATCGCGGTTAATTATAACATACTTCTTTTTTTAGTCAAGGCTAAATCTATTCCTTAAGAAATGTCTTGCAAAAAGCATGTCTTTTGATATAATTGTGTTTACATTTTTGTTTCTCGGCGCTTTTTTATTTTGGTTTACCGCGAAAAAGGCATTAGTTTTTTGTTTTTTAGGCACGCATGCCTGTGGATAACCTGTTAATAAGTTGTGTTTTTCTATTAGGTTTCTGTTGAAAGAATTGTGGATAACTCATGACTCATACGCCCGGCGAATTGTGGGACAAAGTCCTTTCAGGTATAAAAGGCGAGGTCAGTGATCAGGTGTTTTCAGCCTGGTTCTCTCCTATTTCTCCTGTTTCTATATCTGATAATAAGCTCGTGTTAGGCGTACCTAATGAATTTTTTAAAGACTGGGTCAAGGAAAGGTATGTTGGTCTTTTAAACTCTTATTTAAAAAGGGCTTCGGCTGAAGAATTTGATATTGATTTTGTTGTGATCGAGCATAACGAAAGCTACCAGCCGGAACAAGTGCCCAGAGTGGAAACCGGCCAGAAAGAAAAAAAAGGCTGGCTTAGTTCTGTTTTCCCAAAATCCGCTCCCGAGGTTTCTTTAAGTGAAGCGAGAGTAAATCCGAAATATACATTTGATGACTTTGTTGTCGGCGCAAGCAATCGTTTTGCTCATGCGGCGTCTTTAGCAGTAGCGGAATCTCCTGCCAAAGCTTATAATCCTCTTTTTATTTATGGCGGTGTCGGATTAGGTAAAACGCATCTCATGCACGCTGTCGGGAACGCTGTTCTTGCCGGGAGCCCTAAAGCAAAAATACTTTACATATCGAGCGAAGAGTTCACAAATCAGTTAATAACCGCGATCCAAACCCGGACAACGCCAAAATTCCGGCAGCGTTACCGGTATGTTGATATTCTTTTGATAGATGATATTCATTTTATCGCGGGTAAAGAGTCGACCCAGGAGGAGTTTTTTCATACATTT
>CAZFLU010000255.1:0-1699 GCA_964519195.1 uncultured Planctomycetia bacterium
CCAAAAAAGCCGATATTCCTTTTAGTACATTGGTAAAGATAGAGGCAGGATATACTCCTAATCCTTCTATAGAGACCCTCATTAAGATAGCAGATGCTTTTAATATATCAATGGATGAACTAATTGGAAGGGTAGATTGTAATCATAAGTGCGAATAAAAAAGCTCCACAGATCTTGAAAAACCTGTTATTTTGTAAGTGTAAACCAAACAAAAAACAGGAGATCTTATGGAGCCAAGATATTATACCACTAGGAAGAGAAAATATAAGCATTTATCTTTGAAAGAACGCATCAAATTGGAAGCGCTGCTTGAGGCCAAAAAAGAAGCTAAGGCGATAGCAAGGATACTTAGGCGGGATAAATCCACGATTTATCGCGAAATAAAGCGCGGCACCGTTACCAGGCTGCAGAGCGACTTAAGCGAAAAGGAATTCTACCGGGCGCATGTGGCCCAGGCGGATTACCAAAGACTCGGCACCAACAAAGAGCGTTCATTGAAAATCGGCAGGGACCGTGAATTAGAGAAGTATATCAGGAAACGGCTGCTTGAAGACCGGTATTCTCCGGATGCCATAATAGGAGAGATCCGTACCAGAGAGTTAATGTTTGAAAGGCCGATATGCACCAAAACGCTGTATAACTATATTGAAAAGGGTATATTTGCCGGTATTGGCAATAAGGACTTATGGCAGAAGAAAAAGCGCAAGAAACGCAGATACAGGCCTATCGCCCGTATCAGCCACACCAATAGATCGGGCAGAAGCATAGAGGACCGGCCGCAGAAGATCGATAAGCGTCAGGAATACGGGCATTGGGAAGCAGATACTGTTAAGGGGCCTCAAAGGACAAAAACAAGCCTGTTTACGCTGACTGAACGCAAATCCCGTGAAGAAATTCTTATTAAGGTTAAACGGGCAACCCAGGATGCCATACAGGAAGCCGTAGACGGACTGGAAAGGAAATACGGACCGGTATTTAAGGCCAAGTTCAGGTCAATAACCTTTGATAACGGGGTAGAGTTCCTTAATTGGGGGTCGTTGGAGATCAGCGCGATAAAGAAAAATAAGCGCAGGACAAAAGTATACTTTGCCCATGCCTATTCAGCATGGGAACGCGGCTCAAATGAGAACCAGAATAGGATGATACGCAGGTTTATCCCGAAAAAAAAGAATATAGCCCTTTACAACGAAGACCGGATTCAGGATATCCAGGAATGGATGAACAATTACCCTAGGAAGATATTGGGTTATAAAACGCCGAATCAGGTGGTGCGGGAGCACTTACAAAAAACAGAAAAGAGCTTTAATTTTGTCGCAGTATGAGTTACAATTCACCAGTTAACTGAATAACATAAAAATTTCTTGACATAATTAGGTTTACGCATATAATTATATAAAAATTATAATAGTTAAATTTTACTGAAATGAAACCTGAATTTAAGGAGGCGTTAGACGAGATAATCCCGCCCTTTCAATATAGGGCAATGTTTTAAGGTGAGAAAGGACGGAATTATTTCGCAGACGGCATTGCGGCCTATGACTTATGCAGTTTCACTCCCTGCCTACCGTCAGGCAGACATAAGTCATCTGCTCAATTAATATGGAATGGGATAAGCCTACTCAAGAAAAATTTGAATTAATGATTTCTAAGATTCCACTTTTTCATCGCGGAATTGCTAAGACAGCAGTGGATAAGAAGG
>CAZFLU010000256.1:0-1698 GCA_964519195.1 uncultured Planctomycetia bacterium
TTTATTCCGGTCAGCAAAGGAAAGTCTGCCGGGAAATAGGCGCGGAATACGAACACAAGGAATTCCCGCGAAGCGTAAGCGAGGAAGAAATTATTTTTGAGATCGAAAGGCTTAACTCCGATGCCGCTATAAGCGGGATAGTACTTCAGATGCCCATTCCGGGCAAAATGGACGCGGCAAAACTGCAGGAAAAAGTAGCGCCTCATAAAGATGTGGAAGGCGTACACCCGTTTAACATGGGAAATCTCCTTTACGCGAGAGACAGGCTTCTTCCTCCTACGGCAGGTGCAAGCGTAGCACTTTTGAAATCAAGCGGAATAAAACTAAAAGGTAAAGAGATAGTCATAATCGGCCATAGCTATATAGTGGGTAAGCCAATAGCCCTCATGCTTCTCGCCTCGCGCAAATCAGCCCCTACGCCTACGATTTGCCATATAGCTACAAAAGACCTCGGTTTTCACACGAAAAGGGCCGATGTAATTATCGTGGCCGCGGGGAAAGCGGGCCTCATAAAAAAACCAATGGTTAAAAAAGGCGTAACGATAATCGATGTCGGCATAAACCGGGTCAGAAATAAAATAACAGGGGACGTGGATTTTGAAAATGTTAAAAAACTAGCGGGCGCAATAAGCCCTGTCCCGGGAGGGGTAGGGCCCCTTACCGTAGCGATGTTCGCTAAGAATGTCGTACAATGTTCAAGATCCTGCATGAATAACGCATGAAGATCATAGAGCTACTAAAAATACCGGGCCGCGGCATTTCTTTTGAATTTTTTCCGCCAAAAAACGATAAAGCCAAAACAAGGCTTAAAAATACCATAGAAGTCCTTAAAGAATATAAGCCTCTCTACGCTTCGATGACTTATGGCGCGGGCGGGAAGGAGCAGGAAAATACAAAAGAGGCAGTTGACATGCTGCTTAAACAAAAAAGCCTGGTTGTCATGCCGCACCTTACCTGCATAGGAAGCCGAAAAGAAAACCTTAAAAAGCTGCTTGATGAATATAACAATAAAGGCATACAGAATATAATGGCTCTAAGAGGGGACCTTCCGGAAGATGATTGTTTCCAGGGTTTCCTGGAGGGCGACCTTTGTTACGCCATGGACCTTGTTAAATTGATAAAATCCGATTATCCGGATCTTTGCGTAGGAGTGGCCGTATACCCCGAAGGGCATATAGAAACCGCAAGCCTTGATGAGGACATGGAGCACACGAAGAAAAAGATAGATGAAGGCGCTGAATTCGCGGTAACGCAGATGTTCTTCGATAATAAATATTATTACGGCCTAATTGACAGAATGAAGAAAAACAACATGAATATACCGGTCCTTCCGGGGGTGCTCCCTCTCACCAATTTAAAAACCCTGAGGCGTTTCGTGTCACTTTGCAGGACCACCATACCGAAAAACATAGAAGACGCCCTCATTAAGGTTGAAAATGATGCCCCGGAAATGCAGAAAATCGGCGTTGGATTTACCATAAACCAATGCAGGGACCTGATAAAAAACGGCTTTACAAAGCTGCATTTTTTTACTCTGAACATGCCGGATGTTATCAAGACTATCCTTGAGGCGATCAAATAGATGAAAACCAGGTTTTTTGAGAATATTAATATAGATACGCCGCGGGGATCGATATACGCGCGGCTCGGATATCAAAACGGTATTACAAAGATACCGGCCGAGAAAAGAGAAAAAAT
>CAZFLU010000257.1:0-1695 GCA_964519195.1 uncultured Planctomycetia bacterium
GGAGCCTTCTTTTTATCAAGAAGTGCCTTCTAACATAGCAGAAAAAGTTATCGGAGGCGATAAATAGACCGGCAGGCGAAAGCCGCTAAGGAGGAAATATGGCTAAAGCAAAATTCGAACGAACAAAGCCACACGTAAACATAGGAACAATAGGTCATATTGACCACGGCAAAACGTGCCTGACAAGCGCTCTTACAATGGTGCTTTCCAAAAAAGGCGCAGCAGACGCGAAATCCTATGAAGAAATAGCCAAAGGCGGAGCGGTAAGGGATAAATCAAAGATACTTACGATCGCCGTCGCTCACGTTGAATACGAAACCGAAAACCGCCATTACGCGCACATAGACTGTCCGGGACACGCCGATTACATCAAGAACATGATAACAGGCGCGGCCCAGATGGACGGGGCGATACTGGTTGTATCAGCGGCTGACGGCCCCATGCCGCAGACAAGAGAACACATACTCCTGGCCCGTCAGGTAAACGTGCCTGCGATAGTGGTATTCCTTAATAAAGTAGACCTGGTAGACGATAAAGAGCTTCTTGACCTTGTGGAGCTTGAAGTAAGAGAGCTTCTCTCAAAGTATAAATTCCCCGGAGATAAGACGCCTGTCGTAAAAGGCAGCGCTCTAAAAGCGATGAATGCCCCTGAAGACCCGGCAGCGAACCAGCCTATATTCGACCTTTTAAAAGCGGTAGACGAATTCATACCCACACCTAAGCGAGATATCGATAAACCTTTCCTCATGCCCATAGAAGACGTATTCTCAATAACAGGAAGAGGCACCGTGGGAACAGGAAGAGTTGAAAGAGGCCAGGTAAAAACCGGCGAAGAAATAGAGATAGTGGGCCTGCATCCAACTAAAAAGAGCGTCGTAACAGGCGTTGAGATGTTCAGAAAGATACTTGACCATGGCCAGGCCGGAGACAACATAGGCGTGCTCCTGCGCGGCGTTGAAAAGAAAGACTTGATGCGCGGCCAGGTTTTAGCTGCCCCCGGAAGCATAAAACCCCACACAAAATGCAAGGGCGAAGTATACATATTAACAAAAGAAGAAGGCGGAAGGCACACGCCGTTCTTCAACGGTTACAAACCCCAGTTCTACTTCAGGACAACTGACGTAACAGGCAGCGTGACCCTTCCCCAGGGAACAGAGATGGTAATGCCCGGAGACAACATAACCATTGACATAACTCTCATAGAGCCGATAGCCATGGAAAAAGGACTGCGATTCGCGATAAGGGAAGGCGGGCACACTGTCGGAGCAGGGGTTATAACGGAGATAATCGAGTAAGATGATCCCAAAAACAGCAAAACTAAAAAAAGTAAAAGAGGCCATAAAGATACGCATACGGCTACTTGCGTATGATTACAGGTTACTGGATGTATCTTGTGTGGAGATCGTGGAAACCGTAAAGAAGACAGGTGCCGTTGTTCTCGGCCCCATACCGCTTCCTACAAAACGGGAAGTTTTTACAGTACTGCGCGGACCGCATATTGATAAAAAATCGCGCGAACAATTCCAGATCAAGACGCACAAAAGACTTTTAGAAATAGTAAACCCGACTGCCAAAACAATAGACGCGCTTAAAAGACTTGATCTGCCGGCAGGGGTAAACGTAGAGATAAAATAACATGGCAGGAATACTAGGTAAAAAAATAGGAATGACCAATATATTTGACCAGTCAGGGGA
>CAZFLU010000258.1:0-1686 GCA_964519195.1 uncultured Planctomycetia bacterium
AACCATTATTTTTGAAAGGGCTTTTCATTTTCAAAGAGCTAAGATAAAGACAGGAAGCTTCATTGACCGCATCCGGCGGCTTATTTCAGAGAAAAAGCCGGGTGAGGCCGAGAAACTATGCAGCCAGACACCGGGGCCGGTAGCAGCCGTTGTGAAATTGGCGTTACGTGAGAGGCGAAAGAAGGACGCCGAGAAAAACAAACTCATTGCCAGAGCCGGTTCGGAAGAGCTTCACAGGCTTGAAAGACACGTCAATACATTAGGAATCATAGCGCATGTTACGCCGCTTATGGGCCTTCTTGGAACCGTAACAGGCATGATACGCGCCTTTATGGAGATACAGAAACTGGGAGGCCAGGTAGACGCTTCCGTATTGGCCGGAGGTATTTGGGAGGCGCTTATTACTACCGCTTTCGGTTTGTCCGTAGCCATACCGGCCATGATAGCGTACCACTATTTTGACAATAGAGTAGAGGCTTTTGCCAGAGACATGAAAAACACTGCGGAGACTCTTTTTAACTGGGCCGGTAAGACAAATTATGTGTTTGCGGAACCCGGGGAAGCGATTGACGAAGGGGTGGACTATGGAGTTTGAAAGAGGTAAAAAAGTAAGAACGCATTTAGATATAGCGCCCTTGATAGACATCGTTTTCCTGCTTCTCATATTTTTCATGCTTACCGCGAATTTCATTATGCAGCCCGGCATTAAAATAAAACTGCCGGAAGCGGAAAGCACAAAAGCCGAAGAGAACAACAAAATAGTTATATACATTTCGGAAAATAACAATATTTTCCTTAATGACACGAAAATACCGGTAACGGATTTAAAAAACGCGCTTCGTGCCGAGCTTGGGAAATCAGATAAAAAAAGCATTATTTTAAAAGCCGACGAAAAGATAAATCTTGGACTCGCGGTTAAGGTAATGGATATATCCAAAGAATCGGGCGCGGAAGGGTTAGTTATTTCCACGAAACTGAAAGAAAAGTTACGGGAATAATCAGCATGAACTATGACAGTAGGATAACGCTTGTGTTTTTCGCGGTTTCGGTTGCCATACACGGTAGCTTTTTAGCTATGCCCGAATTACCTATATGGAGCGCGAAAGAACCGCCGCCTAAAAAAGAGCTTATTGTGGAAATCGAAAAGCCAGAAATCTTGCCTAGAATAGAGAAAATAGCCGAAGAAAAAAAGCTGAAAAAATCCGAGCCTAAAAAGAAAGAAGTCGAAATTGAAGAAACCGTGGCAGATATAGCGTCAAAAGAAGAAGTGGTAGAAGAAGATGTGCATGACGAAGCGATGTTTCGCTACAAGGACGCTATAAGGCAGAAAATCGAGTCACACAGGAGATATCCGCCCTCCGCCCGCAAGCATAAGCTGGAAGGAAACGCAACCGGCGAGTTTATAGTAAGTTCAAACGGAAATGCGCATTCCGTTAAACTATTGCAGTCATCGGGCTACGCCGTTCTTGACGAAGAAGCCCTGGCGATGGTAAACCGCGCCTCGCCGTTTCCGCCGATTCCAGCCAAATTCAAGCTATCCGAATTCAAAATGGAGGTTACGATAGTATTTGACCTGCGATAATGTCACTTAAGTAGACGCTCTATGCAACTAATTGCTATATAAGAGATTATGAATAAAATATTGACAGTAATGATGTCAAGCGGGCACCTCTGGCAAGGAAGATT
>CAZFLU010000259.1:0-1686 GCA_964519195.1 uncultured Planctomycetia bacterium
GTTAGCTTTTTTAATAGCTTCAAGCGCTTCTTCCGTGGGAGCTGAATCCGCGGGGCTTATGTACATCCGCTCTATGGGAACGCCTCTTTCCGGTATTTTGCTTTCTCCGATAACTTCGCTTCCGTCTTTGTAGCGCGCTTTCAGCACTACCTTGGTAAGCGTGGCGGGAACAACGTTCCCTCTTATGGCTAAGACCTTGCTTGAAGCTTTGATAGCTTTCTCAAAGTCTCCTGTAACTTTTGACATCGCCGTTATAAAAAGATTTCCGAAATTATGCCCTTTAAGGTCTTTGCCGTCATCAAAGCGAAACTGGAACAGATCTTCCATGAGAGGCCCGGCATCCGCGAGCGCGACAAGGCAGTTCCTTATATCGCCCGGAGGCAGAACATTCATCTCTTCCCTCAAGCGTCCGCTTGAACCGCCGTCATCAGCTACTGTCACGACCGCGGTAATATTGCTCGTGTGCTCTTTTAGGCCCAGAAGCAGTGTAGAGAGCCCCGTGCCGCCGCCTATCGCGACTATGCGCGGCCCTTTTTCCAGTATTCTTTTCTGATATATCCTGTCTACAAGGTCCTCTTCCTGGCGCTGGGGCATTAAAACCGTAAGAAATGATTTTATTATCCTGCTGACGCCCGTGATCACTATCAGGCTGCCAAAAATTATGATAAAGGCCGCGAATGTTTTATTATTGGAGGTCTTCTCTGATATGACAACAGCGAAACCCATAGCTATAAGGGCTATGCCTGCGGTGGTGAGAAATATCCACCGCTTTATGAACATTCCGGGATATAACCATTTAAGTTTGCGCATTTCTTCGTGTCTCGTTTATAGTGACTCTGGGCTCGTTGTCGCAACTCGTGTATACCTGCGAGGCGCGAGTCACTGATTAATGTCTCTTCTGGTCTTCCTTGCTTATTATGTTTAAAAGTTCTTTTTCACTTCTGGCGTTTTTAAGCATGTCCCTGAAATATTTGTCCTTGAGAAGCCTTGAAATTCGGGCAAGGGCCTTAAGGTGTGGCCCGGCTGAATCTTGAGGAGCAAGAAGCAAGAAAAATATATACACAGGCTCGCCGTCAAGAGAATCGAAATTTACGCCCTGCTTTGATATGGCGACAACGCCTATCAGCTTTTTTACAGCCTCTGACTTGCCGTGAGGTATGCCTATGCCCTGGCCTATGCCCGTAGATCCAAGCGCTTCCCTATCAAGCAGTATTTTTATCAAAGCGTCTTTCTGGCCTGTCTTGACTTCTCCTGTTTTAAGAATCAAGTCCACGAGTTCTGTTATGATAGCTTCTTTATTTTTAGCTTTAAGATCTACACTTACTGCCCTCTTGTTGAGAAAATCCATGATCTTCATTTAGAACATCCTCCTTTTTCTGCTAGCGCATAGTATGGTATTTTTTATACGCTATGCGCTCTACGCTAAAACTGAATAAAACTTATAAAGTGGAGCGAGGGACGGGTTTCGAACCCGCGACCTTCTCGTTGGCAACGAGATGCTCTACCAACTGAGCTACCCTCGCATTTCATTAAACATTTCTTTTATCCAAATTTCCATTGTATCACAATCATCTTTACTATTTAAGTAAATACAACAGGTGCCATGTGTTAATTTTGTTTTAGTAAGCTTACTTCTGCTTGGCAGGACTTGCGTTTTGATAAATTGCCCAAGTGGAATACCTAAGC
>CAZFLU010000260.1:0-1683 GCA_964519195.1 uncultured Planctomycetia bacterium
ACGTTTCGAGGCGCGCCTTTATTCTGCGGATAACGCGCGGATGAATGATCCGCGATAGTAGTCCAAGACGCGTTTTATTCTTAAACGCTTCTCTTGCCAATTTTTTTCTTGAGATACGTCCTTTTGAAAAAACTGCGTTACCAAAAAGTTTTTTTATCTTAGAAGCTATTGATCTATCGCGGGCGTAAAATTCATGTACAAGTTTATCTGAATCTATGTATTCGGCGCCGAGGCGTTGAAATATCTTTCCGACGGTACTTTTGCCAGAGGCAAACGCGCCCGTTATGGCAACCGACCTCATATCCTCTCCATGTCAAGCCAGTTGATCCCGCATTCGATGTCTACCTCGATCGGCACGCTGAGCTTAAGAGTGTTTTCCATGGTAGTTTTGACTTTCTTCGCGAATTCTTCAGACTTTCCGGACGGTACCTCAAAAACAAGTTCGTCGTGGACCTGCATTACCATCTGCGCGTCGTAATCCTTAAGAAAATCATGGACTTCAAGCATGGCAAGCTTTATAAGATCAGCGGCGGAACCCTGTATGGGCGTATTAACAGCCGCGCGTTTCGCAAAATTAGCGTTCGCCTGGTCGGCGCTGTCAATATCAGGGATGCGCCTTTTTCGTCCAAGCATTGTTTTTACGAAGCCCGTTTCCCGCGCTTCTTTTATCGTATTATCTATGAACTGCTTTACGCCGGGATAGCGCTCAAAGTAAGCCTCAATAAAATCCGAAGCTGTTTTAATGTCTACTTTTTGGTCTCTGGAAAGGCCGTAAGCGCTTATTCCGTAAACTATGCCGAAATTGACCGCTTTTGCCGCGCTTCTCATGTTGCTTGTCACGTCTTTCTCCTCTACGCCGTTTATAAGAGCTGCTGTAAACTTATGAATATCTTTTTTTTCGTTAAAGGCTTCTATAAGCGCTCTATCTCCGGAAAGGTGCGCCAGTATTCTTAGCTCTATCTGGGAATAGTCAGCCGACATGATCAGGCTGCCTTTCCTGCCGGCCACGAAAGAGCGCCTTATCTTCTTCCCAAGATCCGTTTTTATTGGAATGTTTTGAAGGTTTGGGTTGCTGGAAGAAAGCCTTCCCGTCGCAGTAACGGTTTGATTGAAAGAAGCGTGTATTCGTCCTGTTTTATCATTTATGAGCTCCGGAAGGGCGTCGACATACGTTGATTTCAGCTTTGCGAGCTCGCGATAGCGCAAAAGCTCTTTGGGGAGAGGCTCTGTTTCAGCGAGCTTAAGAAGCACCTTTTCGTCAGTGGAAGCTCCTGTTTTCGTGCGCCTTACTACCGGTAGAGCCAGTTTTTCGAAAAGAATTACCTGCAGCTGTTTGGGCGAATTAATGTTAAATGTCTCTCCGGCAAGCTCGTATACCTTTTTCTCGATATCGGCTATATCGGACATCATTTCCTTTGAAAGCTTATTCAGGTAAGGCGCGTCTATTGCCACACCCGCGTACTCCATGTCCGCGAGGACCCGCACCAATGGCATTTCCAGGTCCTTAAAAAGTTTTATCAATCCCTGGCTTTCCAGCTTCTTCTCCAATATGCCGCGCAACTTGAGCGTCACGTCGCTATCCTCGCAACAGTAGTCCTTTACCTTTTCTACAGGAACTTTATCCATTGTTATGGCGCTTTTTCCTTTGCCTATAAGTTCTTCGATAGAAGTAAGCGCGCATCC
>CAZFLU010000261.1:0-1679 GCA_964519195.1 uncultured Planctomycetia bacterium
TTGCTTTAGCGCGAAGTTCCAGAACCGAAGCGCCGGGAGTGTCGTCTATGTAAACAGGCGATTCGGAAAGTTTTCCAGCGGCGTTCACGAGCCTGGGCCAGTCCGATTGCGATAAAAATCCCGTGCGCACCTTATGAGAATCTACCCTGGCGTGAGAGCAAAGCATCCTTTGCACAAGCTGGTCTTTTGACATTTCCAGGCTAAAGAAAGCGATCGGGACTTTTTCCACAACGCCTATATGTTCTGCCATGCAGCTTACAAGGGCGCTTTTACCCATCGAGGGCCTTCCGGCAATAACTATGAGGTCTGATCTCTGAAGGCCGGCTGTCATTACATCAAAATCATGGAACCCAGTGGCTATCCCCGTTATGTTCTCTTTCCTTTGATAGAGGTTGTCGATAGTTTCTATGCTGCTTTTTATAACGTCTTTTATGGAAGCTACTTTTGACTCAACTTTATTAGTAGTTATGTCGAAGATCATGTGTTCGGCCCTGTCCAGGAGGTCGTCAATATTGCTTGAGTGTTCATAGCTTTCAGAAACAATCTGGGTAGCGGTTGTTATAAGTTTTCTTAGTATAGCTTTTTCCCTTACTATCTTGGCGTAATGCTCTATGTTGGCTGATGTAGGTATGCTTGATACGATAGAGGTTATATAAGACGGGCCCCCTATTTCATCAAGCGTTCCGGAATTTTTTAAGTCCTGAACAAGCGTTACCATGTCTATGGGGCGCCCTTTATCGTAAAGATTAACTATGGTTGAATAGATCTTGGCGTGCGCGTCTTTGTAGAAAGAGTCCTGGTCCAAAAGCTCAATAGCGTGGCCTATGGCGTCTTTGTCTAACAGCATTGAGCCAAGAACCGCTATCTCGGCTTCATTGCTTTGAGGAGGTATTTTGTTTATGAGTTCTTTGACGGGTGTCACTTTTTAACAACCCAAATCCTGAGGCTTTCTTTAATTTCAGCGTGCAGCTTCACTTCAACATTATATATGCCCAGTTTTTTTATGGGATCTTTTATTATAATGTTCCGCCTGTCCGTGTCTATGCCTTCCTGGGCCAGCGCCTTGGCAATGGCTTCGGTCGTTACGCTTCCGAAAAGCATGTCGTTATCGCCGGACTCCATGGGTATATTCAAAGAAATGGAAGCTATTTTTTTGGCGATTTCCTTGCTTTTCTCCTTTTCTTTTTCCAGCTCCTGAAGCGCTTTTTTCTTTCTAGCTTCTATGATCTTCATGGCGCTTTCGGAATGCGGGGCCGCGAGGTCCCTCGGGATAAGAAAATTCCTGGCATATCCATCCGACACTTTAACCTTGTCGCCTTCTTTTCCGAGATTTTTAACCTCTTTTAAAAGTATTACATTCATTTTTTATTCTCCCACAAAAGGAAGAAGCGCGATGTTCCGCGCTTTTTTTATAGCGTTAGCAAGCTTTCGCTGGTGCCTCGCGCACGTGCCGGAGATCCTCGAAGGCACTATCTTTCCCCGCTCTGTTGTAAATTTTCTAAGCATCTGATGGTCGAGGTAATTTATAATAATGTTCTTGTCCGCGCAAAAACGGCATTTTCTCTTCTTAAAAATAAAACCTGCCCTTTTCGGACCGTATCCGCGTTCTCCTCTCGGGCCTCTTTTTTTATCACCCCGGGCGCCGCCTCTTTCTCCTCTTCTTTGCGGTTCTCTTGAAC
>CAZFLU010000262.1:0-1665 GCA_964519195.1 uncultured Planctomycetia bacterium
AAGGGAAACAGCTTTTTTCGCGAACTCCGATTTTAATCTTAGCGCTCTTTTATAATCATTCTCTCCGGAGGGCAGCATGTTAACATGAAGATGCGCGTCGCCTATGTGCCCAAAAATAAAGTGCTTCAGACCGCTTTTGTCTAGATTGGACCTGTAAAACCTTATAATATCCGTGAGCTTTTCTCTGGGAACCGCAAGGTCAGTGCTTACCTTGGGAAATCCCGAAGCTCTGGCGAGCTCGCTCATCCTCTCCGGAACAAAGCGCCTTCTTTCAAGGAATTCCTCATGCGTCCTGGAGCTCATGGCGGCCTGCGCGTCATCCATGGGAACATTTTCCTCGCGGAATATAATTTCCCATTTTTCCAGAATTTTGTCTTCGCTTACAGTTATTTCATCCTCAAGAAAAATGGCCGCTTCCGCGCCGGCCGGGACAGATGGGTATTTTTCTTTCATGATCTCAATGGAGCTCAAATCGAAATACTCAACGGAGGCCGGCCCTTGCGGAACAGCGCGCTTCGCGAAACTTATGGCTTTTTCTTCTTTTTTAAAAAATACAAAAAAACTGAAAAATCCGGCAGGTTCCGGAAGAACCCGGAGCCTTGATCCCGCGATAACTGCCAGGGTACCTTCCTGCCCGATAAAAAGGTCTACGAGGTCCATATCATCTTTCGCGTAATATCCTGCGGAATTTTTTGTAGCGGGCATCTTATAGGACGGAACGTTGAACGCGTAATCTTCTCCTTCAGCGGAAAATCGCATTTTTCTGCCTCTTGCTTTTATCTGGCCCCTTTTTATTTCAAGGCGCGCCCCATCCGCGAGGGGACTCTTCTGAAACATCTTCAGTTTGACATATCCGCGAGTAGGGCCATACTTGAAAGATCTGGCTCCGGCCGCGTTAGTGGCGATGGTGCCGCCTACAAACGCGTTCTGTTCCGTAGGGTCATACGGATAAAAGAAACCTTTTTCCTTGCAGGCATTTTTAAGCCGGCTTATAAGAACTCCTGAACCGGCATCGACAAAATTTCTGTTGAATGTTAAATTATTTAATTTTTCAGTGGAAATGACGGCTCCGCCAAAAGGTATTCTCGCGCCTGTTTGGCCCGTGCCGGCTCCCGATACGCTGACAGGCGTCCCGAGCCTGTTATACTTGCGCAAAAGCGCTGAAATTTCTTCAGCGCTTTCAGGCACGGCAACTTCTTCGGCATGGCCGTTCTTTATATTAGAAGAATCTTCCAGGTATGCCCTGATAAAAGAATTGTCATTAGTAAGAAGCATCTACCCCGTGTTATATCCCGGTAAGTACTATCGAACCTATCAGTATCATTACAACGCCCCATATCTTACAGATATTATTGGGCAGTTTCATGAACGCCTCTGTAATGCGCTTCATCCTTTCAGTGGCTACAATGCCTAAAACGCCTTTTGCGATGGCTAAAAGGCCCAATAGCACTATCAGAAAAGAATAGCGGTTGTACGAAGCGGCCAGGAGAAAGAGGACGCCTAAAATAATAGGTAAGACAGAAATTATTTTGATATCGATCTTATCCAGTATTTTATTGATGAATTTTTTGCGCAACACGTCGGTCGCGAAAACCCAGCGGCGGGGGATCCGCTCGCATTACCTCGCAGGCGTTCGCGCCGTCGGCCACGACGGTCGGCTCAAAG
>CAZFLU010000263.1:0-1661 GCA_964519195.1 uncultured Planctomycetia bacterium
CATGACTGCACGTTCCGAATGGCTTTTTTCATTTTCGCTTCATCTGAACCGTATACATGAGTTCCCGCTTCCGCGGCATTTCCGACCATCTCTAAATTCTCTTCGGATTCGGTAAGCCTTACAAATATGCCTCTTCCCTCGGCGGCAACGTCTTTATCGGTTGTTAAAACATTATACGAAGCTTCCGCGAAAAGATCGAGTACCAATGTGGGGCTTACCCCATCCAGATAATCCTTGGCAAAAACGCTCGGAAGTCCGGGTACGGCATCTTCGTTTACGAATGACACAAAGAGCACTACGAATTTCTGAGGTTGGGCAAGCACCTGCTGATAACTTATGTGCTGGTCAGCCGTTCCCTGCATTACCCATTTAATTCCCGCTCGCGTAAGTTTTCTTTCAAGCGCCCTGAATTTTCCGTCATCGGCAAGGCCGCCCGGTAAATAAGGGAAAACAACAAGTTCTCTATTCTCGTTTTCGGCATACTGTGCTGCCTCGTCTATTACTTGATTCATATCCTCTTGACTTTTAACGTTTGCCGGTATATCAATAGATGCTATATTAGTTTGCGCTTCTCCATTTCCGGCAGAGGCTTGAATTCTGTCAAGCTCTTCTTGGATTTTTCCTTCAGCCTGAAGCCTTGTAAGCTTAGCCTCCAGAAGCTTCTTCCCTTTTTCAACAAAAGGCTGCAAGAAAAAGAGGTTATCATTAAGAGTTTGAGTAGCCGGATTATTAATATCATTCACATCTATATCTTCCGGCTTCTGGTTTTTGCTATTTAGCGCGCGGTATTTAAGTCTGGTACCGACCCTGTATGTCATGCCGTAGAATGTCGTGAAGAGCTCTCCCAAAAGCTCTGCCTTTTTCTGGCCGGATAACGATTCGAATTCCGCGAGAGCATATGTCGGAATATCTATCTGCCCAACATTAAGAGCAGCGTTCCCTGACGTCAGCGCGGGATCTACCATGCTTACAACAAGCGTCCCGGGCTTATTTTCATAATGGTGTCTCTGGTATTCCCAGTCGCTTTGTCTTTTGGCTACAAGCGTTTTAAAGCCGTTCTGCCATATGCTTTCGTTGAAATTCTGTTCCATCGCCTTTCCGAACCAGAAGAACTCATCCGGAACCACTAAAGCGATATTTGTTATATTTTCGTTAACTATCCTGTCTCCCAGGCTCCTTCCCTGGTGATAGTCGGTACTTCTGTAAGCCTGTATGCCTTGATATCTTGCATTCCAGTACGCTTCAGCGTCCAAACCACGATAAGCTAAAAACGCCATCATGTGAAGGTCGCCCGTCCACCTTCCTCCGACGTTATCGAACATCTCGATAAACACAGGTCTCTGTTCCTCGGGAAGCATGTTATTTAATCCGGAATTATGAATAAACGCTGCAAGGCGGCTGGCGGTAGGATTGTTAGTTGTCTCAAATATCATGTTGCCAAGTACCCGTCCCAAGATTTTTATCACAACCTCCTGCTTTACTAAAACATTTCTGTCGGCTGTCTTTTTTTCTATGAGGCTTAGAACGTTGTCAGTTCCCACCGTACCGCGTGTTGCTTCAAACAGCTTATCGGCGCCCTCGTGCTTTATATCTCTGCCTATAGCCACGTCGTGTATACTTGCCAGAACTTGTTCTGCAAATATTCGAGCGTTCTCTCTATC
>CAZFLU010000264.1:0-1639 GCA_964519195.1 uncultured Planctomycetia bacterium
AAAGAGGGACATTTTCCCTTAGTAATCTCGTAAGCGTCTCCTCGCTGTATTTGAGGAATCCGGCCCGGGCAGGTATGCCGAATAAATCGAGTATCCGGATCTTTTTCGCGTAAAAAACAGGATTGGCCAGGAATGTTTTGTTTTTTGTGCCGAGCTCCTTTAGCCTTAGTAAGGCCTCTGTTTTTTCGGGATCGTTATTTACGGCCGGTTGCGCTTCTTTTGTCGGATCGGGGCGTTTGGTTATTGTCTGCGCGGGTGAGGTTTTCGAGCTTTTATAATCCGCTGAAGGGCGGGCTGATCGGCCCTTTTCGCCTTTTTCGTAAAGGTCAAGCACGACCAATGCGCCTTTTCCGTCTTTTCCCACTATTGCCTCGTAAGGCCATCTGTAAATGCGTCTGTCGCGCACTTCTTTAGCGTCACCCAGGGCGCAGGGTATAATCCAGTTATCCCCGTTTTTTCTTTTGCCCCTGAAATCAAAGACAAAAGCCGCACCCGGAATCAGCCTGTGGTCATATATGCGGCGATTACATTCGTCAATTTTTTGGTTCTTTTTTTCGAAAAGGGTCAGCAGGGTTTGGAGGGTGTATTTAATATAATTTTCACGTTTTAGAAACAGATTTTCTATCGGTTGCGAAAAATATTGGGGCGAAAGGTCACTTTTTTTAGTTAAAAGAGAAAATCCGTCGGCTCTTGCTATGTCTTCATAGAGCAATGTGAAAACCAGTAAAACCGCTATAACCTTTATTAATTTATTCTTTTTTATCTTCATGTTTACATACTAATGATATCATTGGATCGTGAACAACGTGTGACAAACATGTAATAGAAATGTAATTTTAAGGCGATAATACCGGTGAGTTTACGGCTGAAAAATAACGTCCTAAATACCAGCGATCTGGCTGTTTTGTTCCTCGTGTTCCTTCTTTATGGGGATAAATCCCATTTCATCGACTATCTTCTGCCCTTCGGGTCCTAACTCGAACTTTATAAAATCCCTTATCGCGCCCTGCGGGACACCGTCTGTATATTGATAAATAGGCCTGACCAGCGTATATTTACCGGCGTCAACGTCGCTACGGTTTCTCGGGTCGATATAGTCCGCGGAATCCGATTCGGCCAGGCGAATCACTTTAAGTCCGGCAGAATCCTGTGCATAACCGAGGCCCACGTATCCTATGCCGGAAGGGTCGCTCCTCACGGCTTCGACTATCTGGCTGTTCCCGTTCATCCTGTTCATCCTGTACGAATAATCATCTTTGACAATCACTTCCCTGAACACAAGGTACGTTCCGGAATTGGACTGCCTGCCGTACAAAGTTATCGGCATATCCGTGCCGCCGACATTTTTCCAGTTAGTGATATCGCCTCTAAATATGTTGCCAAGCTGCGCAATCGTAAGCTTATCCACATTGTTCCTTTCATTGACCACTATGGTTATGCAGTCCTGGCCTATAATGATGCCTACGGGATTTACGCCTTTTCCCCGCATATCTATGATCTCCTTTTGCCTTATTGTCCTGGAAGAATTGGCAACATCAGCCGTCCTGTTCCGAAGCCCTGCGAGGCCATTACCGGATCCGCCTCCTGTGACAGCTATGTATTTGCCGGGATTCTTCTTCACATAGGATTCGGCCAGCAC
>CAZFLU010000265.1:0-1620 GCA_964519195.1 uncultured Planctomycetia bacterium
ACAGGAACAGGGGCGTCGTTATTCTAAACCCCACCAGAGCTACTTTAAAAAAATATACTTCAGAAAAAAATCGCTTTGAAAAGTTCGAGAAACACCTTGTAAAATTAAGGAACCTGCCCGCTAAAACCATTGATGGTAAGTCCATTGAGCTTGCGGCAAACATAGAGCTTCCGGACGATGTGCCGAGCGTTATAGCCCATGGAGCCCGCGGCATAGGGTTATACAGAACGGAATATTTTTACATGAACAAAAAAAACCTCCCGAACGAGGAAGAGCAGTACATGGCGTACAAATGGGTCGCCGAAAAAATAAAGCCGCACTCGGTAATCGTGCGTACGCTTGATCTCGGGGGAGATAAGTTCTTATCGCAGTTTGAGGTCCCGCACGAAATGAACCCTTTTCTTGGCTGGAGAGCCATCCGGTTCTGCCTCGCGAAACCGGACATATTTAAAACGCAGCTCCGCGCGATCTTGCGCGCGTCAGCGCACGGAAATTTGAAAATAATGTATCCCATGATATCCGGCCTTGAAGAACTAAGGCAGGCCAACGCCATTCTTGAAGAAGCCAAGAGGGAATTAAAAAAGAAAAAAATGCCTTTCAATAAAGACATTGATGTAGGCGCCATGATAGAGGTCCCTTCGGCGGCGATTACCTCGGATGTTCTGGCAAAAGAAGCGGACTTTTTCAGTATCGGAACGAACGACCTTATACAATACGCTCTGGCGGTTGACCGCGTTAACGAAAAAATAGCTTACTTGTACGAGCCCGCGCACCCGGCTGTTTTGCGTCTTATAAAAACGATAATTGATAACGCTCACCGCGAAAAAATATGGGTTGGCATGTGCGGTGAAATGGCGGGGGACGTGGTTTTAACGCTTATCCTTCTCGGATTAGGCCTTGACGAATTCAGCGCTTCTCCCATAGCTGTTCCCGAAGTAAAACGGCTTATAAGGTCTGTAAAATATTCCGACGCCAAAAAGATCGCTGAAAAAGCATTAAGCCTTTCCACCGGCAGAGACGTTGAAATGCTAGCTCAAACGCAGTTAAGAAAGTATGCGCCTGACATAGCGCTCGAGACCTACCGGAAAAAACTATGAAGTATTCATCGGACAATATCGCTAAAAAAATAACAAAGCTTGATAAGAGCAACATGCTGAATATTTTGTCGTTTTTTCCGAAACAATGCGAAGACGCGCTTTTTATAGGTAAACGCGTATCAGTGCCTAAGGCATATCAAAAAAAGTATTCTAATGTAGTGTTTACGGGGCTTGGCGGCTCCGCTATAGGCGCCGATCTTATAAGCTGTTATATATCAGGTGAAATAAAAATACCTTTTCTTGTGAACAGGGATTATGATCTTCCGGCTTTTGTAAAAAAGGATTCTCTTGTTTTCGCGATAAGTTATTCGGGCAATACGGAAGAAACGCTTTCAGCGTATAAAAAGGCAAAAGAAAAAAAGGCGAAGGTGGCGGTAATTACTTCCGGGGGGAAGCTTGGGAAAATAGCCAAAGAGAACAGGGACCTTTTAATAACCATACCTAAAGGATACCCCCCGCGATGCGCCCTTGGATATTCATTCATACCCGCGCTCACGGCGCTTTCAAGAATAGGGCTCATAGA
>CAZFLU010000266.1:0-1612 GCA_964519195.1 uncultured Planctomycetia bacterium
AAACCTTGACGCGGCCCGTTTCAAGGTGTTATTATCCGAGCGGTTCGGCATAGGCCATGAAAAGATAGACGCTTTCGTGCTTGGCAGCCACGGAGACACAATGGTACCGGTTGTCTCAATGGCGAAAATCGACGGAAAAGATCTCGCGGGCGCGCTTACGAAAGAAAACCTTCTTGAGCTTCTTGAAAAAGTTAAAAAAAGAGGCGGGGAAATAGTATCGCTTTTAAGATCCGGCAGCGCTTTCTTTTCCCCAAGCGCGGCATGCGTTGAGATAATAGATTCCATAGCCGGAGACAAAAAAAATATAATACCGTGCTCGTGCATAATGCAGGGCGAATACGGAATAAGCGGTTGCGCCATAGGCGTTCCCGCTACGATAGGCAAAAGCGGGGTTGAAAAAATAATTGAATGGAAACTTTCAGACGAAGAAATGAAGCTTCTTAAGAACTCTGCCGATAAAGTAAAAGAAGGCATGCGTGTTGCGTTAAAGGAGATAAATTAAATGCAGGAAGCAAATCGACTTAAAAGATTACCTCTTTATCTTTTTACAATCATTGATGAGCTTAAAGATGATGCCCGCAACAAAGGCATAGACATAATTGACCTCGGCATGGGGAACCCTGACCAGCCAACGCCTAAGCATATAGTAGACGAGCTCTGCAGGCAGGCCGGAAAAAAGGAGAATCACCGCTATTCACGTTCTACCGATAAGTCCGAAAAGGAACTAAAGAAGGCCATCGCAAAGTGGTACAAGAACAGGTTTAACGTGACGCTTGAGGCGGATAGCGAAGTTCTTCCTCTCATAGGGTCCAAAGAGGGCATTGCCCACCTTTCGCTCGCGTTCCTTAATAACGACGACATCGCTCTTGTTCCGAACCCTGCGTATCCGGTCCATTTTAACGGAGTTCTCATAGCAGGCGGCATACTCCATAACATCCCTATATACGAAAAAGACGGCTACCTTCCTGATCTAAGAGCGGTCCCGGATGAAATAATAAAAAAATCAAAGCTTCTTTTTCTAAGCTATCCGCACAATCCAACGGCAGCCGTGGCGAACATGGATTTTTTTAAAGACGTTGTCAGTTGGGCAAAAGGAAAAAACATCATTATCGGGCATGACCTGGCCTACTCGGATATTGTTTTCGATAACTATAAGCCGCCAAGCATACTTCAGGTTAAAGGCGCGAAAGAAATGTGCATTGAATTCCACACCTGTTCCAAATCCTACAACATGGCCGGGTGGAGAATGGGCTTTGCCGTAGGGAACGCTAACATACTGAAAACCCTGGCAAAAACAAAAAGCTATATAGACTTCGGAAGCTTCAAGCCGATACAGTACGCTACCATAAAAGCGTTAACCGGGCCTCAGGCTTGCGTAAAAAAGATGGTAGAGACCTACAAAAAACGGCGTGACGCGCTGGTGGAAGGGCTTCGCTCCATAGGCTGGGATGTGCCCAAGCCAAAGGCGACTTTTTACATATGGGCGCGTATTCCGGATAAATATAGCGCCCTTACTTCAATGGAATTCGTTTCCCTTTTAATACGAGAAACCGGCGTAGCCATAGCTCCGGGAACCGGTTTCGGGGAATACGGCGAAGGTTACGTGCGCTTC
>CAZFLU010000267.1:0-1603 GCA_964519195.1 uncultured Planctomycetia bacterium
ATAGCCAAATCATATTGAAAGTCCTTAAGAGATAAATACCGTTATGGTATATCATACCTTTATAAGAAGTGGCTATCTTTAAAGAGATTCTTGCCTTTTGATAAAAGGATTCCAGTCGGAAAATATGAAAACTGTAAAAACTCGCATCATTGAAAGCATTGAACTTTTAAGCCCTAAGGGACTTGTTATAGAAAAGGCGAAATACATTCCTTTAAAGGGAATGCATCTTGAACTTGATAAGCCAAAGTGGCGATTTGAATATCTGGCAGGCGTTGAAAATATATTAAAAAGCGGGCTCGGCCAGATACTTAAAGGTGTTTTTGAGAAATGATCACGCCGATGCGGTTAATCTGTGTAATCTTTTAGAAATCTGTGTAATCACTTTAGAGATCTGTGTAATCACTTTAAGTGTTTTTGGATAATACTTTTCGCTTTTGTAAGCGCCCTCGCGCGATGGCTTATCTTATTTTTAACCGACTCCTCAAGCTGCGCGAACGTATGCTTGTAGCCCTTGGGATAAAAAATAGGATCGTACCCGAAACCGTTGCTGCCTTTGGGAACAAGGCCCAGCTTTCCCGCACACTTACCCTCTACTGTTCCTATTAAATTGCCTTTTTTCGCTATGGCTGCCACGCAAATAAATTCCGCTCCGCGATTTTTTTCAGGTATATTTTTCATGAGCCCCAGAAGCTTTTTGATATTTTCTTTGTCAGTAGCTTTGACCCTGGCGAAACGCGAGGACCGAACGCCGGGCCTGCCCTCAAGCGCTTCGACCGCGAGGCCTGAATCTTCGGCAAGCACGAGCTCATCCGTATAGCGCGAATATGTAAGGGCTTTTTTTATGGCGTTCTGCCTGAAGGTTTTCCCGTCTTCGATAACTTCGAATACGTTGTCGTTAAGCTCGGACACTGTTACGATATCAATGTCTTTTAATATTTTGCCGGCTTCTTTTTTCTTGCCTTTATTTTTAGTGCCCAATACTATTCTCATATTATTTTATGCTCACGATATTTTTCTGAAGAGTAAAAAGTTTTTTCATGCCTTTTTCAGCAAGCCCTAAGAGGCTGTTCATTTCTTTAACGGAAAAAGGCGCGCCTTCCGCGGTGCCCTGCACTTCTATAAGCTTTCCTGAAGAAGTCATTATTACGTTCATGTCGACCTCGGCTTTTGAGTCTTCTTCGTAATCAAGGTCCAGCATTTGTTTTCTGTTAACAATGCCCACGCTAAGCGCGCTCGCGTAATCGTATATAGGAACGCCTTCTATCCTGCCTTCTTTTTCAAGATATTTTAGGGCGAGCGCGAGCGCTATAAAACATCCTGTTACGGAAGCGCATCTCGTGCCGCCGTCTCCCTGCATGACGTCCGCGTCCATCCATACTGTTCGTTCGCCCAGGGCTTTCAAGTCTACTACAGAGCGCAGGCTCCTGCCTATTAGGCGCTGTATTTCCTGGGTCCTTCCTGCCTGTTTTCCGCGCGAGGCTTCCCTTTGTATCCTCTTATTGCACGACCTTGGAAGCATGCCGTATTCGGCCGTGATCCATCCGCTTCCCTTTCCGCGTAAAAATAAAGGAACGCCTTCTTCTATGGAAGCTGCGCACACCAC
>CAZFLU010000268.1:0-1601 GCA_964519195.1 uncultured Planctomycetia bacterium
GGAAGATTAAAAATCATGATTATGTCAAATAAGAATCAACTGTTATGTTTTTGCTTGACAGAAGAGAGGTGAGTATCTACAATATAGTTCTGATCTTCGGGGTGAGGTGAAAATCCTCAACCGGTAGTTATAGCCTACGAATTCTTTGCCTTGCGGCAGGGAATTGATCCGGTGAAATTCCGGGGCCGATGGTCAAAGTCCAGATGGAAGAAGATCAAATGTGAGCACACGGATTTAATGAGTGATCACACAGATTAAAAACCCCGAAGAATTTCGGGGTTTTTTGCTATAAGTGTCAGTTGTCGGCTTTTTGAGACGGGGATCAAAAGATGAAATTCAATACAGTAGAAGAAGTGGTTCGGGACCTGAAAAAGGGAAAGCAGGTCATAATTATCGACGACGCATCGCGAGAGAATGAAGGCGATCTTATAATGGCAGCCTCAAAAGCTACCCCGGATGAGATAAACTTCATGATTACTTTTGCGAGGGGGCTTATTTGTGTACCTATGGAAAAACAGGCCTTGGAGCGCTTAAATTTGAATCCAATGTCAAGCGAGATGAAGGATGTCTATCACACCGCATGGGCGATCTCAGTTGACGCAAAAAAAGGTGTAACAACAGGCATATCCGCTCACGATAGAGCCAAGACCATAAAGCTTCTTTCCTCATCAAAATCGAAGGCGTCTGATTTTGTAAAGCCCGGTCACGTCTTTCCCTTGCGCGCTCAAAAAGGCGGGGTTTTAGTGCGAGCCGGCCATACAGAGGCTTGCGTTGATCTACTCAAACTCGCTAAGCTTGCTCCGGCAGGCGTTATATGTGAAATAATGAATGAAGACGGAACCATGGCGCGCACGGGTGACCTTTTTGAATTCGCAAAAAAATATGGTCTTAAAATATGCACTATAGAGAAACTTATTCAATACAGGCAGCGTTATGAAAAATTGGTGAAACGTATTTCAGAGGCGGAACTTCCTACTGAATACGGCAGGTTTAAAGTTATTACATACTTATCGCGCATAACAGGCGAGCATCACATGGCCCTTGTAAAGGGGAACATAAAAAACGGTAACAGCCTCGTTAGAGTGCATTCGCAATGTCTGACCGGAGATACGTTAAGGTCGCTTCGTTGCGACTGCGGTAAGCAGCTCGCCAAAGCTCTTAAAAAAATAGCAAGATCAAAAAAAGGCGTTCTTCTTTATCTTTGTCAGGAGGGAAGGGGGATCGGCCTAGGGAGCAAGATGATGGCTTATGAACTTCAGGATAGGGGCATGGATACCGTGGAAGCGAACGAGGAGCTTGGATTTAAAGCGGACCTTCGCGATTATGGTATAGGGGCGCAGATCCTGGCGGACCTGGGGCTCAAGAAAATAAAGCTTTTAACCAATAATCCGCAAAAGATCGTGGGGCTTGAAGGATACGGCATTCGTATATTAGAGCGCGTGCCGCTTGAGATAAAACCGCACTGTTCTAATAAAAGATATTTACGCGTAAAGAAAAATAAACTTGGGCACGTATTAAAACATGTATAATGTATAATAGGTAAGGGATAGTAAGGGGTAGTAGGGGTTAGGAAGGGTTAGTAAGGGGTAATATCAGGAGGT
>CAZFLU010000269.1:0-1592 GCA_964519195.1 uncultured Planctomycetia bacterium
GGGACGCCAATTGCGACACGGGCGTCATACTCGGCACGGGAACAAACGCCTGTTATGTTGAGAAAATATCCAATATAAAAAAAGGAAAACATAAAAAACAGGGCGAAATGATCATAAATACGGAATGGGGGAATTTCAACAGGCTAAGAAAGACAAGCTATGACATTCTTTTAGATAAGGATTCCATTAATCCCGGAGAACAGATCTTTGAAAAAATGGTGTCCGGAATGTACATGGGCGAGCTCGCGCGGATCGTTATAAAACACATGATGGAAGAGGGCCATATATTTAAAGATAAATATAAAAAGTCAAAATTCTATAAAAAAAATGGTTTTAACTCTGAATATATATCTGAAATAGAAAAAGATCCAAAGAAGGACCTTGCTTTGATATCAGGGTTACTTAAAAAATTGGGGGTTAAAGAGTCTTCCCGCGATGAGCGGAAAATCGTAAAAGATGCCTGCGCCGCGGTATCGGTACGCTCTGCGATCCTTGCCTCTTCCGCTATAACCGCGGTACTGACAAAAATGGACCCGGAACTTTCAAAAAAACATACAGTAGCGATAGACGGGTCGCTCTATGAAAAACATCCTAAGTTCGAAAAGGTATTAAAAAAATCTTTAAAAAGGTTATTAGGAAAACGCGTTTCCAAAGTAAGCCTCAAATTAACAAAGGACGGTTCGGGTAAAGGCGCCGCTATAATGGCAGCATCAGCATTGTCAGCTGATAAAAGGGAGAATACATGACGCTTATATGGATCTTATGCTCGGTGTTTATAGTCAGCCTCATTTCGCTTGTCGGCGTAGTAACTTTCGGGGTAAAAAAAGAGATCTTTGATAAAACCCTTATAGCTTTGGTAGGTTTCGCGGCCGGCGGGCTTATAGGCGGGGCGTTCTTGCATTTGCTCCCTGAAGCCATAGAGGCTTACGGGAACGAGCACGTATTTTTTTACACGCTTCTTGGTTTTACGCTTTTTTTCCTGATGGAAAGGTATTTCCACTGGAGGCATTGCCATAACGGTGTATGCGAGATACATCCTTTTACATACCTTAATCTCGTAGGCGACGCGATACATAATTTTACCGATGGCCTAATAATAGCCGCGAGTTTTGTAACCGACATAAGGCTTGGGATAGTGACCACCATAATTGTCGTGCTTCATGAAGTGCCGCAGGAAATAGGCGATTTCGGTATTTTAGTGTACGGCGGTTTCAGCAAGGCGAAAGCTCTCATGTTTAATTTTATATGCGCCCTGACATCCCTGTTAGGCGCGCTTTTAGGGTATGCTCTTTCAAAGGTGATCGGGGACATATCGCTTTTTCTTATATCTTTTACGGCCGGAGGCTTTATATATATCGCCGCTTCAGACCTTATACCGGAACTGCATAAGCAAAAAGACAGAAAAAGAGGCAATAGCGCCTTTATCGCTTTTATCCTGGGCCTTGCATTCATGGCGGTAACTAAAAAGATATTCCATTAGGAATAAATGGAACACAGTATTAAAGCACGCGATATAGCAGTTATTGGGGCCGGGCCAGCGGGCATAATGGCGGCTATATCGGCGGCGCGGCGCGGTAAATCCGTTGTTATTG
>CAZFLU010000270.1:0-1563 GCA_964519195.1 uncultured Planctomycetia bacterium
AAAGCATGATTACGATAAGTTTTACGAGGAAGAAATAAAATCAAGAAAAGAACTTTATTTTCCGCCTTTTGCGCATATAATAAGATTAACCGTTCGCTCCAGGAACGAGGAAAGGACGGAAGAGGCCGCGGCCGGTTTGCGGGATTTTCTTCAGAAGGAGCTTTCCGGTTCAGAGGAACCGATTGACATAGCAGGCCCTGCCCCGGCCCCGATAGCGAGAATAAGAGGGTATTATAGATGGAACGTGTTCTTAAAATGCAAGAGCAGGGATTACGTGACGAAAAAATTAAGAAGCGTTATGGAAAATTTCAGGCACAAGTCAGGAACTCTTCTTGCCGTGGACGTTGATCCCCTATCAGTTTGAGAGGTAAAAAGTGAAAATAGTTTTTTTTGGCTCATCCGATTTTGCCCTTCCGTCCCTAAATAGGTTGTACGCTTCAGAACATAAGGTCGTGGCCGTAGTAACGCAGCCGGACAGGGAGCAGGGAAGAAGCATGAAACCAGCGCCCACTCCTGTTAAGAGCCTAGCCATAAAACATAAAACACGCGTTTATCAACCTGAAAAAATAAATGACCAGGCTTTCATTACAAGCGTAAAAGCGCTTGAAGCCGATGTTTTTATAGTAGTTTCTTTCGGGAGCCTCATGCCGCAAGAGGTGCTTGAGATTCCGAAAATGTATGCCATAAATCTTCATCCGTCCCTTTTACCTAAATACAGGGGCGCGGCTCCTGTTAATTGGGCAATAATAAACGGCGAAACAAGAACAGGGCTCACGATAATCCGCATGAATGAAAGACTTGACGCCGGAGACATGATGCTTCAGCGGAAGGTTGACATAGAAAAAGGCGATGACGCGGAAAGCCTTTCGGGGAAGCTCGCGGACCTTGGCGGAGTGCTTCTTCTGGACGCCTTGAGGTTCATGGAAATAGATAAGATAATTTTAAAAAAACAGTCTGAATCGCAAAAAAGTTACGCGCCTAAACTTAAAAAAGAGGACGGACTTATTGATTGGAATAACGATTCCGGAAAGATATCTAATCTTACGAGAGGACTCGTTCCCTGGCCATGCGCTTACACTTTTCTGGAAGAAAAAATGCTTAAAATATGGAAAGCCGAAACCCTGCCTCTTTATGACAAACGCATTCCGGGCAGCGTAATGGATGCGCGCAAGGATCTTTTAACAGTTGTCTGCGGCAAAAACCTTTTATATATTAAAGAACTCCAACTCGAAGGCGGGAAGAGAATGGATACTGCCACCTTTTTGAGGGGTCATAACATAGAGCCGGGCGCATTCCTCGGAAACGAAGAACAGATAGCCAAAGCGCGGAAAATACAGCAAGAGCGTGAAGCCGCGCGCGCGGCCGAGGAGCAAAAAGAAGACGAAGTTTCAAGCCCAGATCCTACGCCTAATTCTCCAAATCAAGAATAAAAAGCCTTGACACAAGCACCCTCGTTCAATACCGAAAATGCTGAATTTTCAAATATTTTACTCGGGTACTTGTGTCAAGGCAACTAGAAAAAATGGATTTACCGGGCATTCTGGAGCGGCTGTCAAAAATTCT
>CAZFLU010000271.1:0-1555 GCA_964519195.1 uncultured Planctomycetia bacterium
TTTGCCTGACTTTTTATCCCGCCATTCAACAATCTTTTTACCGTCTTTAACCGATAATCTGAGAGTCGGGTTTATCTTTATTCTATTTATTCTGGATTTACGTGGCATAAATTAGTGCGGATATTAAAAGGGAGTATCCTTTTTAAAATGGATACCCCCTCCAATATGTCTTGGATTACTGCCCGCAGGAACCTTTTCCGCAGGAAGTCTTACTCGTTTCTGTGGTTTGACTCTTTGATCCGCATGATCCTTTACCACAACTGGCTTCGGCCTTCCTGCAACCGGTGGTCATAAGTCCTACGCCTGCTATAAGAGTCGCGATGCTTACGTTCCTTAATGCTCTTTTTACACTGCTCTTCTTCACCTTACCACCTCCTCTTTTTACCCTGTGTTTATTATAACACGGCCTTAATATATTAGAAGGTTTTTTTAAATTTTTTTAAAATACAATATTTGCGATAATACCAAGAATTATAACCTGAGGAACGCTGATTATAGGCAGCCATACAGCGGTCTTCCGGCCCACATTATGCCATAACAGGCCTATCTCGGTATAATCAGTCACAACGCCGGCCATAAGGAAAACAAAGCTGTTTCCCAGCGCGCCTGTCTGTTTGAATATTTCAAATGCCATAGGCGCCGACCCTTCAGAACATACTTCAATTATTGTGGCGATAATAAGCGTTATTACCAATCCCAGCATTGTAGGGCCCATATAATTCTGAAAAGCTTCTTCGGGAATGTAAGCGCCGGCAAGGCTGGCTATCCCCATACCTATGAGTATCCACCATAAAACCATATTACCCAGGGAAACTGCACCGTTTATAATTCCGTTGAGATCGTCTCTCAGCCCATCAACAGAAAATCTATATCTTCTTATCCTATTCTTTAAATCTTTTATGACGGAAAAATCTTTATCAAGTCCCATGCTGTTATCATTTTTTTCTATTAATCCTCTGGCTTCCAAAACCTGAAAAATCAGGCCGGTTATTATCGCAATGACTATCGCTGATATAATTATATAAAGGGCTTTTAATCCGAAAAAGCCCAACAGCATTATTGTCAGAGTCATATTTGCCCACGGGCTGGCCAGTAAAAACGCCACAACCGCCGGATTTGAGGCGCCTTTTTTATGCAATTCGATAGATAAAGCCAGGATACCATGAGAACATGCGCTCATAAAAAATCCCAGAATAACCGATTGGAATATAGTACGTTTTCCCGGTTTCGCCAGAATATGCGATATATACTCCCGCGGGACTAAATAGTCGATCACTCCTCCGAGCAGAAGTCCCGCAAGAATAGCCCACCATATAGTCTTGATATAATTAAAAAATACTTTCCTGAAAGGAATAAGTGCCGGGAGACCGTATGATACGAGTACAAGCGCGGCCAGCGCAGTGCTTACAATAAAGGTTTTATTCTTATAAAATGGAGCGCCTTTCGCGCATGAAAGGCATGTTTTTACTTTTTCCTCCGGGATATTATGTTTCTTTGAAAATTTTTCCAGACACTTTTTCCCGCAAAAAAAATACGTTTTCCCTTCATGTTCCAG
>CAZFLU010000272.1:0-1554 GCA_964519195.1 uncultured Planctomycetia bacterium
AGCGAAAGTGCTAAAAGAAAATTGCCTAAAATGGGTATTTTAAAAAGTATATTTTCAAATATTTTTTTACCTTGCTCTGTTGAAAGAAGTTTTTTTATCATAAACACCAAAACTATCATGCCTATTATAAGCAAGAAAAAATATTTTCGTACTATGTAGCTTCCGGAGACTACAAGCATTGTAACTGCGGGGAGCTGCGTGTTAAAACTCTGGAAAAGCTCTTCGAATATAGGTACAACTCTGAATACAAAAATTAAAATTGTAAAAAATGCAAGACTCATTAAAAGTGCCGGGTAAAGAAATGCATTCATGGTTTTTTTGCGAAGCTCGTTTCTAGATTCAATGAATTCGGATATCTTTTTTAACACAAAAGGAAGTTGACCGGAAAGCTCTCCTGCTTCTACCATATCGTGCCAAAAACTTTCGAATACTTTCGGATGTCTTGCTATGGCTTCTTTTAAGGTCGCTCCGCCTTCTATGTCTTTTTTTATATTATCTATAGCATTAAGAAGGTTTGAGCTTTCAATTTGTTTTTTTATGATATCTAATGCATCCACGATCGTGACGCCGTTCTCAAGAAGAATGGTAAGTTCCTTGGCTAGAAGCGAAAGGTCTTCCACCTTTACGCCTTTATGAAGCTTTCTTCGGTATGTTTCTTCTATGGCCGATGCTTCTTTTACAGATATAATAAGAAGCCCTTCGGTTTGGAGACTTTTTATAAGCTCTTCCTTGTTAGAAGCAAACGTTTGATTGCTTACCATCTGTCCTTGGCTGTCTCTTGCTCGATAAGAATAATATGGCATGTTTATCCAGCGTCCATTGTTATTGCTAATGCCTCATCAAGCGAAGTTATTCCTTCCCGAACCTTGTCAAGCCCGTCCTCGCGTAAAGTTTTCATTCCCTTTTTTTCAATAAGGAATTTTTTTATTTTTACTATGTCTTCTTTTTTTTCTATCATTTCCTGGACCTCATTATCCACGCATAATATCTCAAATATAGCTATCCTTCCTATATAGCCTCTATTCCCGCAGTCATCACAGCCTTTTGCGGCATATATTTTTAAACCTTCAAGGTTGTAACTTTTTATTGTTTTTGTGTCAAGTTTAGCCGGCGTCTTGCATTGAGGGCAGAGCTTCCTTACAAGGCGCTGTGCTATTACTACGTTTAGAGTCGAGCTCAAAAGGAAAGGCTCTACGCCAAAATCTATCAGCCTGGATATTGAGCCAATGGCATCATTTGTATGAAGCGTGCTTAAGACAAGCCTTCCAACAAGAGCGGACCTTACGCATATTTCAGCTGTTTCAAGATCTCTTACCTCTCCCACCATGATAACATCCGGGTCTTGCCTTAAAAAAGTTCTAAGCCCCCTCGCGAAATCAAGCCCTATTTGCGGCAATGCCTGTACCTGGTTGACGCCATCTATCCTATATTCAACCGGATCTTCTATTGTTATTATATTCTTCTTGGGCGATTTGATAGCGCTTAATATGCAGTATAAAGTTGTGGTTTTCCCGCTGCCGGTGGGGCCTGTCAGGAATATGAGGCCATAAGGCC
>CAZFLU010000273.1:0-1535 GCA_964519195.1 uncultured Planctomycetia bacterium
CATCGAGGTCATATCCGCCTTCGAACATAACGTCATACTTGTTATATGCTTTTTTAATGAACTGAGCAAAGATATCCTTATTAAAATAGCGCTTTTTTGTTATCACAAAATCATAGTCGCCGTTCGTGAGGGCTATTTCAAAAAGCCTTTTTATGGTCCGCATTGCTTTTGTAAGATTATAAAGGTCGCGCTCATCATCATTTCTGTAAACCTTTTCTCTTATGTAATCCTCGAATTCCTCAACTTCGATGAATAGCCGCATCAGGTCTATGTCTTCATAAATGGTTATGTAATTCGTGAATCTTATGAGGTTTGTGTAAGGCTTAGGGTCTATCTTGGCGTCCTGGGCGACCCTGACAAGATACTGGTGGAACTCGCTTTGAGGAACTTTGCCCATTTTAAAAGAAAGTGATTCTAAAACAAGTTTTTCCAGCTCTCTCTTGGGAAGTTTTTTGGAAAGTTCATCTATTAAAAGCTTTCTTTCCGTGTTGGCTTTATCAAAATCTGTTTCTTTCTCAAGCTCTATGGTTTGTAAAAGTTTTGAAAGATTTTCAAATATAACTATCTCTATGTTGTTGCGTTTAGCCAGCTTTGCTATATGATCCCAGTGGCTTGTAAAGCCGAGCTTTCCGTTACTGTGAAGAACTGAATTCTTATTAAGCTGTTCCAGTTCTTTTGAATAAACTTTCGCGTCAAGTTTTTCAAGCGCGCTTATAACCCCGTTTATATGCTTGAGGCATTCAAGCTTTCTATCCATAACGCCTTTAAAGGCCTCGACGTTCGCCTGGTAAAGCGTGTCATCTTCGACTCCGTAAAGCTTTATCGGTTTATCGGACACGATCGAGAAAAATTCCCCGGCTGACATTTTACCCTGGCGCATCAGGTATTCAGCGGTCTCTTTGCGCACATCAGGGTCAGGGAATGATTTTATGAGGGAAAGGTCTACGGGCCCCTCGGCGCCTTCAAGCGCTATGAGGTTAAGGTCGTAATTGGTAGTTAAGTTATCTAAGATCTTTACTATGGATTCTTGCGCGGATAAAGAAGCGTGAGCGTCCTGGATATTTATAACTACTTCATCGCCTCCGTTAGAAAAGACATCGTGCGTTGTGCCGGCTTCATATGGGACTTTTATTCCGTTTAGATTTGCTTTTCCGTTTATAGCAACAGTCGGCCTTGCGTTCTGCCAGATAGGGGTTCCGCCTTGCGCCCATGTTATATCATATAATATAAATGCAAATATTAATAAGAAAGCAATGGTTTTAAATAAAAAAGCATGGCGATATCTCCAATCCGCCATCGCCCAATTGCTTTCGCGTTGGGCTACGTCGGACAGGTCCGCCATGCCTTCTATAGACTGGTTTTCCAAAGGGGAATTTCCTGCCAAGTCTTTTTTGCGCCAAGCCTTCATTTCAGGTTACCTCGTGTTTGTTACACTTCTGTTACACTTTTTTTAACCGTTAAATATGTTAAGATAAAAAATATGCACTTAACTGCATTTTTATAGAGCTAAAGTATAACTTTTAAATTTGTTAACC
>CAZFLU010000274.1:0-1533 GCA_964519195.1 uncultured Planctomycetia bacterium
TTTAACCCAAATTTTGCATTCGGAACGCGGATACCGTCGAGTATGCATGGCACGAAAAAGTGCAGGCAAAATCTGGGTTTAATTGTCCTATACCACACGAAGCCTGAACGTTAGGCGTACTTCGGTAGAAGGCAATTTCTGTCTGAACTTACTTTATGATACAACAAAGGGAAAAGAAAGCAGGAAATCATATTGTGCGTTTTTTCATTTCGTTAGGCGCTGTCGTTGTTCCGGTGGTACTTCTTTATAATGACATATACGGGTCATTTTTATATACCTTTACTATTCCCCTTTTATGGGAAATAGGCGTTTTAGGGAATCCTGTCTCCTCGCTCGGTTTGAGGCGGGATAAAAGAATAGCCTCATCACTTTTGTGGGGTCTTATCAGTGGTATCATTCTTGGAATTTTAGGCGGATTCGCTATACGTTTCGCCGGTATATCTTATACGGGTCAGTATATGCCGGAGGTTACCATATCGCTTCCCGGACTTCCGGCCTACTCTTTTTCCATGAGGGAAGAGGCCGGCTTTCGCTTGTTGACGTCAACCGGAAACGTAGGAGGATTCGCCGCCTCTATTCTTTTCAGTGTCTTTCTTATCGGGCTTGGCGAAGAACTCTTTTGGCGGGGTTTTATTCAGCAAAAACTAATTCGCCTTTTTTCAGGATATAGTAAGCATATCGCTGTATGGGTCTCTTCCATTGCCTTTGGGACTGTCCATATTTATCTCTTATGGATGTTGACGGAGTGGAAAGGGATTCTTTTTATGGCTCTTATAGCCATAGCCGGAGCGATATGGGGGTATCTCTATATTAAATTCAAAAACATATGGGTAGCCGCTCTCTCTCACGGATTTGCGGCCTTCATCTTGTGGAGATTCTTCTTTTTTTCCACACTCCCGGATTAGAAAGGGATCCGAAAAAATCATATGAAGCATATAGTCTTTTATAAAATAAAGGCGTGTACACTCGCGGCGTTTATTTTTTTAACCGCGTCCGAGGCGAATGGCGCGCTTGTCTCGAGGGAAGAGGTTGAACCTCTATTTGGGGGCAGGCACATCATCGCGGACAGCCGTTACGAAACGGATGGTGTTTTCATAAGCAGGCCCGGTCCCGCCTGGGATATAACTAATATAATGAAAAGAGAGGACATCTATAGCGTAGAGGACTACGCCCGTTGGCTCGGCGAGCACATACAATACGCAAATGACGGCGAAGCCGACGAATGGTCATCGCCGGAGGCGACTTTATCCAGAGGATACGGCGATTGCGAGGATTTCGCTTTTCTCACTGCCGCGTTCTTGCGGGTAATGGGATATGAACCTAAGGTGGTGGGTGTAAAGAGCCGTTTTATGGGTGGCGGCCACGCCCTCTGCATATTCAAAGACGGGGACCGTTATTGCTGGTTCGATAACTCCAACTTTAAAGAGAGCCGTTTATCGTCCATGGAAGAATTTACGCAATATCTTTTGGCTTCATACGCCAGCCCCGCCCTTTTTGCTTTATCCGGCCCTTCCGGAAGCACACCGTGAATGT